>CAYWBS010000430.1:0-3683 GCA_964456215.1 uncultured Hyphomicrobiaceae bacterium | reverse complement strand
TCAGCGCCTGCGCCACGTCCTCG
Organism: uncultured Hyphomicrobiaceae bacterium; assembly: GCA_964456215.1. Lineage (GTDB taxonomy): Bacteria > Pseudomonadota > Alphaproteobacteria > Rhizobiales > BFAS01 > MnTg02. The sequence goes on along the minus strand of CAYWBS010000430.1, from coordinate 3,660 downwards.
GACGTCACGCCGACCCGGCGCGCCCGCGCCTGATCGACGTCGACGACGATCTTCACCCAGCGATTCTCCCAGTCGTCGTTGATATTGCGGGCGCCGGGAATGGCGCGCATCGCGGATTTGATTTGCTCGGACGCGGCTTTCAGGACGCCGGAATCCGGACCCGTGATGCGGTATTCGACAAGTCCCACTTCGCCGGGCCCGAGGGAAAGGGGTTTCACCTGAACACGCGCTTCCGGGAAATTTTCGAGCGCGTAGCGGCTGAGTTTCGCCATCGCCGGCGCCACGTCTTCAGGCTTTTTCACATTGACGATCATGAAGGCGCTTTGCGGATCAGGATCGATCGGGTTCAGTGAAAGATAAAACCGCGGACCGCCATTTGCCACATAAGCCGCTGCCGACACGATCTCAGGGTTTTTACCGCCGTCCACGAGCCATTTGGCGAGGCCTTGCGCCGTTTTTATCGTCGCCTTGGCGTTGCCGCCGACCGGATGGTCGATAATGACCTGGAATTGCGGTCTCTCCGACGCCGGAAAGAATATTTTCGGAACGAATTGCATGCCCCAGACGGCGGCGGCGAGAAGGAAAAAGACGAAGAGAAGAAAGACGTAGCGCCGGCGAAGCACGGTTTCGAGAAACGTCCGGTAGGTCCGGTAGATGGGGGTGTCGTAGACCTTTTTGGGGTCGACGGGAGCGGATGCCTTGATGAACCAGTAGCAGGAAAGCGGCGTGACCGTCTGCGCCAGAAGCCAGGAGCCGAGCAGAGTTATGGCAATGACGAGGGAGATCGAGCGGGTATATTCACCCGCCGTGCTGTCGGCGAGCATCAATGGCATGAAGGCGAAGATCGTCGTCAGGCTCGACGATAGCAATGGCAGCGCCAACGTCTGACCGGTCTCGATGGCGGCGGTCCGCCGCTCTTCGCCTCTGGCGATCCGGCCGTCGATCTCTTCAGCCATAACGATGCCGTTGTCGACGAGAAGACCGAGCGAAATAATGAGTGTCGCAAGCGACATGCGTTCGAGTTCGATGCCCGCATAGCGCATGACAATCAAAGAGAGAACCATCGTCAGCGGCACCATGACGCCGACGATCAATCCTGTGCGCCATCCGAGGAAGAGCATGACCACCACGAGGACGATAACGATGGTCTGGTAGAGATTGTTCATGACGCCGTTGACGGCCTGGGAAATGTCGCCGGGCTGAAACGTCACGAACGACAGGGCGTAACCGATCGGAAGCTCATTTTCGAGTTCCTTGATCCGCGCCTTCAGGTCTTCGCCGAATTTGAGCGCGTCGAACTGATCGATCATCGAAATGCCGAGCACCAGCGCCGGCTGGCCATTGAAGAATGCGGGCGCGTCCGGCGGGTCCACATAGGCGCGCTTGATGGTGGCAATGTCCCTGAGATATGCGACCTGCCCGCGACTTTCGGGAATTTGCAGCGTCACCTCGGCAATATCCCCGACGCTTTCGAAATTGCCCGTCGGCTCGACGACAAAGCTCACCGGTCCGGCTTCAATCTTGCCTCCGGGAAGGACGATATTCTGTTGTTGCAGCGTCTTGATGATCGAGTTGGGTGTCAGGCCGAATTGCGCCAGGCGCGTATTGTCGAATTCGATATAGATCCGCTCCTCTTCGACGCCGAAGAGCTCTATTTTGCGGATGCCCGGCAATCCATAAAGCTCGTTGCGCAACGCGCGTGCGGTTTCGCGCATTTCGGCGAGCGTAAACCCTTCGCCGGTGAGCGCCACGGTGGCCATGGCGACATTACCATAATCATCGTTGACGAACGGACCGTTGCTCCCTTCCGGCAGATCGCGGACGACATCCTGCATCTTGTTGCGCAGTTGCTGCCAGATGCGGTCGGTGTCGAAATAGCGCTCGTAAATATCGGCCTTGACGGTGGAGATGCCGTTCCGGGAGGTCGAGCGGATATGCTCGATCTCGGGGATTTCGCGGATCTTTTCCTCGATCTTGCGGGTAATCAGATTTTCGATTCTCTCCGGCGACATGCCAGGGGATGTCGTCGTGACGAGCGCGGTACGAATGGTTATTTTCGGGTCTTCGCGGGAGGGGTGCGTCAAAAAGCTCAACGGACCGGCAATGGAGATAATCAATACGAAAAGTATGACGAGCCGGTTATTGTCGAGGGCGAATCTGGTGAGCGGCGGCATGATCGATCACTTGCCGGCGAGCAGCCGGACCTTCATGCCGTCGGAGAGGAACGAAACGCCGGCGATGGCTATGACGTCTCCGACGCCTAGTTCTCCCGCTACTTCGAGACTATTGTTGCGAATATTCAAAATCGAGACTTTGCGTTTGCGAACGACCTCGGCCGATTTGTCGAAGGTAAAGACGAATGCCTTGCCTTCTTCCGGCGCCGGAAGCAGGGCGGTGGCCGGCACGACGAAGGCCTGACCGGTGGCCTCCGTGCGGAACCGGAATGTTACTGACGCGCTAATGCCCGGCCGGAGTTCCGGAAACTGATGATCGAGCGCAATCTTCACCGGAAAGGCGTTCGCGGCCTCGGCCCGGGAACCGATTTTGGAAATGCGGCCGGCGGTGGATAAATGCGGCAAGGTCGGGAAGGCGACCTCGACACGATCACCTTCTTTGATGGTCCGGACGAGGTTTTCAGGAATGCTCGCCTCGACTTTGAGATTACCTTCCGTGTGCATCTCAACGATCTTCTGGCCGGCCGTCACATCCGTGAAAACGTCCACGTATTTCTTCGAGATACGCCCGGTAAACGGCGCAACAAGGACCGCCTTTCCAAGGTCGCGCTCGGCGATCGAGAGTTTCGAGATGCTGATCTTCACCTGGCTTTCGCCGCTTTGCAGCGTCGCCGTCGCCGTGTCGAAACTTGTCTTTGTCGTAAATCCCTTGGCAAACAGGATTTTCTGCTGCGCGAATTTCTGTTCCGCGTCCTTGAGCGCCGCGCGCGCGGACCCAAGTTCGCCGCGCGCGGTCTCGACCTTCAGGCGATAGGGCTCGGCATCGAGTTCGGCAATTTTTTCGTTCTTGGCAACGGGATCGCCGAGGTCGACGCCGAGCTTGGTGATCTTTCCCGAAATCTCGAAGGAGAGATCGGTAACCGTATCGGCCTCGACGACGCCCGAAATCTGGCGCTGCTGCTGGGTCGCGACCTCCTTGATCACCATGCTCTTGATGGACCGCACCGGCGCCGGATCGGATGTTTGCTGATCCTCGCCGCAGGCCGAGAGCAAGATGGCCGGTAACAGCAAGGAAAGCCACGCGAGTGGTAACGTACAACGTGATGGTCGAAAGTGGAGAGTCATGTGGCTCCCTCGATTGCCTCATTCCGCCCGCATACGGCCAGGGTTATCGAGAGGCAGTTATCTTGAATCCAGGTGGCGCCTTCATCCAATGATAATCGGTTCGGCCGAGGCGGTAGCCGAGCCTATAAAGCTTATTCATATATACTTTGTCGAATGATTCTTTGCTCGTGTCCGGAAAACTCCCTGGAATCGCCGCCAGTTTATAGCCCGTCCCGTCGCGCCGCGCCGCCGTGTACAGCTTCTGCAGGTCGGCGATGCCGTGACTTTTGATCACCGTGGCAATAGAGCGCGCCGCGATCTTGAACGTGTTGGACTCGACCGGTTTCCACTCGGGCGAAATCCGCCCGTTCCATATGACGAA
>CAYWBS010000429.1:0-3687 GCA_964456215.1 uncultured Hyphomicrobiaceae bacterium | reverse complement strand
GATTTCGTCGAAATTAAACTGGCCACGGTTCGCGGCCAGGTTCGCACCCCAATAATTGCGATTGCGGCGATAGGTGATGCGGGCGCCAGGGTCGACCTTGTCAACAATGTAGGGGCCGCTGCCGATCGGCGGCACAAAACTGGTTTTCTCGAAGGACTCCCCGCTGACATGCCGTTTGGGCAATATGGGCATAAGGCCCATGATCAGCGGCATCTCCCTGTCGCCATCGGCATTGAAGGTAAACTTGACCGTGCGCTCTGCTATTTTTTCGACCTTGCTCACCTTGGCGTAATAAAATCTGTGATTGGGGCGCCCCTTGTCGCGCAGGAGCGCATGCGAGAAGATGACGTCGTCGACGGTTACAGGCGATCCGTCGGAAAAGGCCGCCCGCTCGCGCAACGTAAATGCCACCCAGCTCCGGTCCTCCGGCGTCTCGACGGTTTCGGCAAGAAGACCGTAGAGCGAGAACGGTTCATCGAAAGCGCGGGCCATGAGACTTTCGTAAACATAAAGACGAATCCCGTCCGCCGGGACGCCTTTCACGATTAGAGGATTGAGACTGTCAAAGCTGCCGACCGAGGCCAGCGTCAGCCTTCCGCCCTTCGGCGCATCGGGATTGACATAGGAAAAATGCTGGTAGTCCGGACCGTGCAGAGGCGAACCATGCATCGCAATTCCATGAACTGGTTCGGCTGCAGCCTGTTGGGAAAAGAGTAAAATGGCGGTAACGGCAATTCGGTATCTCATCGGCTCCTTCCCGCCTAAGTTCGGCGCCGGACAGGCTGCTTCGAGCGCCGCGGGGAAAGCTTTATGGGGCGGCGCTGACACGGCAACTTAGCAAAATTCGCGGACATATCCGCAGCGGAAACGACCGGCAGCGTCTTTGCCGTCACGATTTGTGGATTTGGGGCCAAATTTGGTACATGCTTATGATGCTGCCACGCGAATGCCGCAATTGAGTGTCTTTGACCGGGATCGAGAACGCCAAGGACGCTTACATTGGCGACAGAGCGGGCCCTTAGCCATGGCTCCGGACAGGAAAGGTTAGAATTTGATGTGGATGAAAGTAACAGTCGGAACAGCGGGGCGAAGATATCTTGCCGGGGGTTGTTTCACGCGTGCCCTCGCGGTTGTCATGCTGCTTTTTCCGTCAGTGGTTCTGGCGCAAGCGCAAAAAGTCGCGAAAGGCAAGTCCGACAAGAACGCGATTGCAAAGATTGGCCAGCCTGGCTGGGTAAAAGTCTGCCCAAAGCAGACCAAGGACGAAAACGTTTGCCTGGTACAGACAGACGGTCTGAACCAGGCCACCGGTGAGCCGTATTCGCCGATCAGAATTGAAATCGTCACAAAGGGCAAAGAGCAAAAGCGCCTGCTCATGGCAAGCGTACAGCATATTTTGCCGGTGTACGTTGCGGTGACCGATAAAAAGACCAATAAGAAGAAGAACGTGCTTGCCGTCACCACACCGAGAATCCGCATTCCAACAGGCGTTCGTTACCAGATCGATAAGGGCGATCCGGTGGATGTGAAGTTTTTGTGGTGCGATCGGCTGGGCTGCAATGCGGTAGGCGAGGCCAAGAATGATTTGATCGACAAACTCAAGAAGGGCAAGGTTCTGATATTTGCCGTTATGACCAATAAGCAGGCGGTGCCGCTGATCGTTCCGCTTGATGGCTTCGACAAGGCGTTTGATGGCCCGGCGATGAAAACAACGGACTTCGAAACGCGGATGAGATCGCGCCAGGTCCAATTTCAGAGGCATGCCGAGGCTCTGCAGAAGAAAATGGACGAAAGAAGTAAGGGGGCAAATTCCTCAACGACCGTGAAAAAGAAATAACGAGCCATTGATCCGGCCCCGGGACCGGGGGTCGTTGGGGGACATGGAATTCATGATAGTGCTGGCGAACTTTACGCTTTAAAGCGGCGTTCGCCGCCGGCAAAACATGCGGTGATTTCATTTAAAGTAATGTTTCCCGGCGAGCCGGCTTTCCGAAGCATGGCTTTCGACTGATTGACATGAGGTCCATTATGGTTAGACGCATCAGTCCGTTAAAGTCTTTCGGATTTTGGGCGGCGCTGTTGGCAATGGGGGCTTGTGCCGCGCCGGACGCCTTTGCTGAAGACAAGAACAAGAAGGCGGATGGCGACAAATCTCCAATCAATTGGGTTAAAATATGCGACGTCGCGAATGTGCGGACGGCCAAGGACGGCAAGATCGAGAACAAACGGGTTTGCGTAACCAATTATGAGAGATTTATAAGAGAAACGGGCCAGGTTCTGCTGTCCGTTGCGGTGCGCGAGATCGAGGGCCAGAAATCCCGGAGCCTGCTGATTTCGGTACCGTTAGGCATGACGATTCCTCACGGTGTTCTCATCCAGGTCGACAAGAAAAAGCCGGTCAAGCTCGGCTATTCGATTTGCCACGGAGGCGGTTGCGTCGCTGAAGCCGAACTGACGCCGGAACTCACCGCTGATTTCACGGCGGGCAAGGAATTGATTATCGGCGTTCGCGATATGACCGGTAAGAATAGGGGGTTTCGCGTGCCGCTAAATGGCTTCGCCGACAGGTTGAACGGCCGAGCGCTTGACGCCAAAGTCTATATGGCCGAGCGCCGGCGGCAAATCGAATTGGCGAAGAAGGCCTACGCCGAAGCGGCGAAGACGCAATCAGCCAAAGGCAAGGCAGCGCCGAAAAAGAAATGAACGAAATTGGATGGACCTAGCTGCGGGTTCGGTCGAAGCCGACTGATGGCGTGCTACTGCACATTGCGGAACCGGTAGACTCCGCCGTCGAGATCTTCAAAAAACAGCTCAGAGACTTGCGGGTGGCGGACAGGTTCGCCGGAGGTGTCGGGAACGAGGTTTTGTTCCGAGACATAGGCGATGTATTCCGTGTCCTCGTTTTCGGCAAGCAGATGATAGAACGGCTGGTCCTTGGCCGGCCGCACCTCCTCGGGGATCGAAAGCCACCAATCCTCGGTGTTGCTGAATGCCGGATCGACGTCAAATATCACACCGCGAAAGGCATAGATCCGATGCCTGACCACTTGTCCAAGCTGGTATTTCGCTTTCTTATGAGTATCCATCGGACGCATGACCATAACCACACAAAACACCTTTTATGCGATATCATGGCGTTTAAACGGCCTGCAACAGCAATCTAATTTCATAACCAATTTTTTCTAGGATTGCGACTGCGCATCCTTTTCGCGAACGAGCTTCGCCAAATCGGCGATGACCTTGGCCTGTTTCCAGGTCGCATCATCCTGCATCTTGCCGTCAATCATGACGGCGCCCGTACCATCGGGCATGGCCTTGAGTATTCTCTCGGCGAACGCCACTTCCTCCGCATCCGGGCTGAATACTTTCTTGGCGATCGCGATTTGGCTCGGATGGAGAGACCAGGCGCCAAGGCAGCCTTGCAGAAAGGCGTTGCGGAACTGGGCCTCGCAGGCAGCGGTATCGGAAAAGTCGCCGAACGGCCCGTAAAACGGCTTCAGGCCGTAGGCGAGACAGGCGTCGACCATCTTGGCGACCGTGTAGTGCCACAGGTCCTGCTGGAAGAATGCGCGCTTTTCGCCCGTCTCGGCGCCCGCATCCGCAAGGACCCCGTAGTTGGGGTGCCCGCCCCCGACGCGCGTCGTCTTCATGCCGCGCGAGGCGGCGAGGTCGGCCGGCCCCAGGCTC
>CAYWBS010000428.1:0-3705 GCA_964456215.1 uncultured Hyphomicrobiaceae bacterium | reverse complement strand
CCTGGTTCGAGACCAGGAGGCGGTACCAACTCCTAATATCTTGATATAAAAGGTGTTTATGCCGAAGGAACTATTGAAAAGTTCCCAAAAATAGCCTTTTTTGTGTTGCATATGTTGCAATATAATTTCGTGTCTTTTCAAGTATTTCAATGGAGTACAGTTCACTCCATGCGACACACGCGCGACACATCAGGCCGCATTTCGTGCCCGCATCGCGCGCACCCGGCACCGGGCACAACAATAGCGGGCATGACGGCGCCGCCCCGTTTGCGACCCGGTCAGAAACAAAACGCCGCAATGGCCGCATGAGGCCAGCCGGGCACCTTCGGTAACGATTTTGGATAGCTCCATCAGCATCAAGCTGACAAGGCTTTGCACATGCAGGAATTGCCGCCTGCCTATGAGCACCGGCCGAAAAATGTGGTCTCCCACCTGCCCATTGATGATCTTGGCAACAGGCTCCACATCGTCCGAGGCGGCGAGTTCTAGGAGCCGCCTGAAATTAGACTGCTCCAACAGAACGTCCTCTCGCGGCCATTCATCACAATTCTTATATAGGAATCCGAACTCTCCGAAGAATTGCACTAGCGCCTCGTCGTCCCCGGCAGTGGCGAACTTGAGAACCACCGCATCTTCCAAATCGACGAACCGAAGCTTGAAGGGCTTACGACGCGCAGACGCAAACCTGAAGACCTTGCCATGTCGCAGCGCGCCTTCCGCCGCAAGCGTCGCAACCGCATTGACTTTGCCGTCAATTTTTAAAGGCAGTGAAGGGCGTGGTCCATAGTCGTGTAGCTCGCAGCCATCCAGGCATCGCACGGATTCCAAGAACAAGCCAGCCATCGCATATTAGCTCCTTGTTACGCTTTTTTTTCAATTTTAATCTATGGGACTTTCGTAATTGATGCAATATATCACGCAATGTTAAAATATGTAACGTTATCTATTAAAGAATCGTTACAGGATGAAAAAGATGGAAACGAACGAACAAGTCGAGCGTGAGCTTGTCTTCGGGGCAAAGGACATCGCGAAAATTGTCTTTGGGGAGAACGAGCCGACGCCGAAACAGATCAGGCAAATCTACTACTGGTCACAAAAGGGCGCTCTGCCTGGCGTCGAAAAGATGGGCCACAAAACGCTAAGGATGAGCGTCCCCGTCTATCGTCGGGAGATGCATGGGGAGCTGGCCAAATGATCAAGCCCCGGCCGATGGACCGGGGCTTCGAAAACTGGCTTGCGATTGCCTTGCATTCAAATCGTTTCAGCTCAGTTCCAGACCCGGCAATGCAGACCGTCGATACCGTAGCGACCCGTGGCTTGCTAGGGTCAAGCTTACCCGAAACGATATTATCCCAACACAGGAATGAAGGAATAATTATGTATTTCAATAATCTAGTTGTGCGTTCTCGTCAAGGGGAACGCGTCAATGGCACACAGAAATAACGAAACATCCGGCGCCAACGCCGACGATATCGTCAGCTTTCTCCAACTCTATGATCGCCCGTTTCACCACCTTGTCTTAATTAACGCCGGCAAAATCCGGGCGAGGTCTTTTCGTGATCCCAAAGCCGCGGCCCGCTATGCCGTTGCCGGCAATGAGCGTCACTTTAATTGCTACTGGTCGCTGAACGAATGCAATCGGCCGATCAACCGCAAAGCCAAGGAATCCGACATCGCCCGGATCCACGGCGGCCACGTCGATGTCGATGTCCGCCACAGGCCGGACCTGATGCCCGATGCTTACGGCGACCTGTTGCGCTCGACTTACGAAGAATTAACATGTTTCGAGACCACACCGTCGATTTTGCTTTTCAGCGGTGGTGGCTACCAGTGTATCTGGCTTTACGAACAGCCGCTCGAAGTCGAATCAGAAGACGACATCCTGGCTCAGAAGGCCCGCAATCGTTGGCTGCAGGAGCGGATGAAAAAGCTGCTTGCGAACGAAGCAGCCAAGGTCGACCACGTTCAAAATATCGACCGTGTTCTCCGGCTGCCCGGCACCGTGAATTGGCTGGATCCAAAGAAAGCCAGGTCCGGCCGCAAGCCGATGCTCGCACGCCTGCTGCACCCAAATGCCGGCGTCCTACAATATTACCAGCCTGGCGATTTCGGAGAAATCCACGAACAGCCGAAACGGAGGAAGCCAAACGGCAAAGCCAATTTCGACATCCCGGAAGAGGGCATCAATCTATCCGCAGCGGGCGTTCCCGAAAGTTTGCACCGCCTGATCCGCGTTGACGGGGACAAAGGCGACCGCAGCGCCAAAGTCTTCAAGGTCGCGTGCGAGCTCGTTCGGGCAGGGCTTCCCGATGAAACGATTGGGCAAATATTATTAACACCCGGCTTTGCCATTTCCGCTCATGTTTATGAGCAAGCCGACCCGCAGCGCTGCATCGCGCGTGTCCTGGCGAAAGCACATGAAAGCAAGAGCCGTCCGCCAAAGCAGTCCGGCGCAGAGGATGCTTCTCTACTACAAGCGCATTGGACCGTGGACCCCTGGCCGGAGCCGGTGAACGGCGCCGAGCTGCTTAACCATATTGTCGCGGTTCTCAAACGGCATATGATACTGCCGTCACATGCGGACATCGCCTTGGCTCTTTGGGCGCTCTACACCTGGGTCTTTGACGCCTTCGAACATGCACCGTATCTGGCAATCGTTTCACCTACTCCCGAATGCGGCAAGACCACGCTATTAATCATTCTCAAACTGCTCACTTGCCGGTCGATGCTGGCGAGCAATATCAGCCCCGCCGGCATCTATCGTTTCGTCGACGAGCATAGTCCCACTCTGTTAATCGACGAAGGGCGCACCTTCCTGAACAACGACGATCCGATCATCGGCATTTTGAACAGCGGCCACAGTAAGGAGTCTGCCGCCGTCATTCGCATGGACGGGGAAAGCAAGAACATGAAGGCGGTCGAGTTCTCCACATGGGGACCCAAATGTATCGCAACGATCGGCAAGCTCAACGTCCAACTGGAAAGCAGATCGATCAAGGTCACGCTGCAAAGAAAAGCGCGAGACGAAAGAACGGAGAAGTTCAGGCGCCGCCAATATGACGCCGAGCTTGCCATAATCCGGCGGAGGGCGTTGCGCTGGGCGAATGGCAATATGCCGGCCCTTGAACGTTCTGAACCCGATATCCCCGAAGAAATCTACGGCCGGGGCGAAGATGTGTGGACTCCCTTGTTTGCCCTAGCGGATCTGGCCGGCGCTGATTGGCCGAAGCTCGCCCGCGAAGCGGCAATCGCGCTCTTGAAGAAAACCGATTCCAAGGATCGGAATGTGCAACTGTTGGAGCACATCCGGGACGTGTACGCCGAGCACAATATGGAACGGCTGACACCCACGGAGCTAGTCCGCGATCTTCTCAATTTAGAAGAAAGTCCGTGGCTGGAATTTAAGCGCGGCAAGGCATTGAACACAACTAGCCTGGCACGCGAACTGAAGGAATTCGAAATCGCCTCGAAGCACCAAAAAGCAGAACGTTTTTACTACAAAAAGGACTTCAAAAAAGCCTGGAAGAGATATCTGCCGGCAACGGCAAAAAAGGCTCAAAACCCATGAGGGGGGGGTATTCAACCTGTCACACCTGTCACCGCCTTGATTTTATTGAGCTTTTCGCGCTGAAACCTGTCACCGGGGGTGACAGGTTGAAACGCCGTAAGTCATTGATTTTAAAGGAAGGTGACAGGATGACAGGT
>CAYWBS010000427.1:0-3712 GCA_964456215.1 uncultured Hyphomicrobiaceae bacterium | reverse complement strand
CTCGCGGTCTCCGAATAACGCCTGCGTCAGACCGATTACACTTAGGCGTTTTCCGGCAAGCGGGAAAAGGAATAGGCAGGCAGGCGAGGACCGCGTTGCGAAGGCGCGGCCCTCGGTTCGGGCCGCTCAGCTCTGCCCCTTACCGGCGTTGGGGAAGAAGAGTTGCTTGCCGCCAAGCTTGTAGTCGGCGATCGCCTTCTGTCCTTCCTTGCCGAGCAGCCAGTCAATGAATTTCTGTCCGGCCGCTTTCTTCACTTTCGGGCATTTCGCCGGGTTCACGAGGATGACGCCATATTGGTTGAACAGGTCGTCGTCGCCTTCGACCTGTATCTTAAAGTCGCCTTTGTTCTTATAGCTGATCCAGGTGGCGCGGTCGGTGAGCACATAGGCGCCCATGCCGACCCCGGCATTCAGCGTCGCGCCCATGCCCGACCCGGTTTCACGGTACCATTTGCCGCTGGCCGCTTTCGGGTCGACGCCGGACGCTTTCCAGAGCCGGACTTCCTTTTTGTGGGTTCCGGAATTATCGCCGCGGGAAGCGAATATCGCGTTCGCCCCGGCGATTTTCTTGAGCGCCGCCGGCGCTTCCTTCATGCTTCCGACTTTCGCGGGGTCCGCGGGCGGCCCAACGATGATGAAATCATTGTACATCAGGTCGCTGCGCTTGACGCCGTAACCGTCCTTGACGAATTTTTCCTCAGCCGGCTTGGCGTGCACCAGCAGCACATCACCGTCGCAGTTCCGCGCGTTCTTGATCGCCTGTCCCGTTCCGACCGCGACGACGTTGGCCTGAATGCCGGTCATCTTCTTGAAGATCGGCAGCAGGTGCTTATAGAGCCCGGAATTCTGCGTCGAGGTCGTCGATTGGACGATGATCGACTCCGCCGAAAGGGCGGGCACGACCAAGAGCGCCGTGGCGGCCATGATCGCCGCGCCTGATTTCAAGACGGTTCTGGGAAACATAGAAAACTCCTTGCTCTGCTCATTGGATGGCAGGGGCTCAAAGAACGATCCGGCCTGCCAGGTAATCCCTTGCCTCGCTTGATGCCGGAGCATCAAAGAAGGAGCCGCCGCGGCTCCGCTCAACGACCTTGCCGCGATGCAAAAAGACGATTTCATCGCCGAGCCGTCTCGCCTGCCCGGTGTCATGGGTGATAAAGATGATCTTTACGCCGCGGTCGCGGGCGCGCGCGATGATCTCTTCGATAGCCAGCACCGACGCAGGGTCGAGGCTTACGGTCGGCTCGTCCAGGAACAACACGTCCGGCTCGGTGGCAAGCGCCCTTGCGATCGCCAGGCGCTGGCATTCGCCACCGGAGAGCAGCCGGGCCGGCTGATCGGCTTGACGGGTGAGACCGGCCAGTTCCAGGACCTGCGAGCAACGCTCCGGAGAAGCCGCGCCATTGAGGCGAAGCGCGAAAGCGATATTCGCCGCAACCGATCGGCGAAGAAGAACGGGCGTTTGAAACACCATCGCCTGACGTTTGCGCACGGTCTGGTCAAACGCCTTGCCGCCCCAGATAATTTTGCCCGAGGTTGGCTGCAGGAGGCCATGGAGCAAGCGGATCAGAACCGATTTGCCGGCGCCGTTCGGTCCCATGATCATGGTCACGGATCCGGTCGTGAGTCGAAGGTCGATGCCGTCAATCAACCGTTTGCCACCGGCTTCGAAAATCAGCCCGCGCGCTTCAACCGGAAGGATCGAGTCTTTCGCTTCGCGGAATGCGACCGCCTCGGCGGCCTCACCGAGAACGGTGCTGGTGTCAAGCATAGGCATACCTCGCCGCAGTCGCTTTCAACCCCATGACCGCCGCGTTGACGGCAAGGGAAATGGTCAGGAGAACGACGCCAAGCGCCAATGCCAGTGCCAAATCCCCCTTCGAGGTCTCCAGCGCGATCGCCGTCGTCATGACGCGCGTCAGATGATCGATATTGCCGCCGACGATGATCACGGCGCCGACCTCGGCGACCGCCCGGCCGAACCCCGCAAGGGCTACGGTCAACAGGCTGTAACGGGCATCCCAAAGAAGCGCCCCCATGGCCATGGGAACCGGGACGCACATGGACCGGAATTGCTCGGCATATTCAGTGTGCAGATCCTCGATTACCTGCCTTGAAAGGGCGGCAATGATCGGCGTTATCAGGATTGTCTGCGCTATGATCATCGCCATTGGCGTGTAAAGCAGGGCCATCCAGCCGAGCGGGCCGACGCGCGACAGCATCAGGTAAACGCACAAACCGACAACGACGGGCGGCAGGCCCATCAGCGCGTTCATGAAGATGATCGCGCCGCCGCGGCCACGAAAACGCGTCATTCCGACGACCGCGCCAAACGGCAGCCCGATCAGGCAGGAGATCACCAGGGCGCTTAGGCTGACGCGCAACGACAAGCCAATGATTTCGAGCAGGTCGGGGTCGGCCGCCAAAACGAGATCAAACGCCAGTCCAAAGGCTTGTGCAAAATCCTGCATAACTATGTGTAATCTGTCATTTCGGTAGGTATAATCACTATTCTGCACGAATTACCGGTTTGGGGCAACCCAAAAGCGGCGGCGGCGTCCGCCACCGAGCCTTAATTTTGATTGGACAGCGTCGAACCGCGCGCCATTCTTCGACCGAATGTCCATGCCGGCGGAATCGCCGGAAAGCCACGGAGCTGGTTCATGACTTTGCCGTCCATCGGCTTCATCGGCCTCGGCCGAATGGGGCGGGGAATGGCCCTGAATCTCACCAGGGCCGCTGATAAAATCTACGTATTCGACGCCGCCGGGGAGGCGATGAATCCGCTGGCGGCCGCCGGCGCCGTGGCGTGCGGAAGCGCGGCGGAATTGGCCGGCAAGGCCGGTCTCATTTTCCTTTGCCTTCCTAACGCTCCCGAGGTTCGCGACGTGCTGTTCGGTGATGCCGGCATCGCCGCAGGGCGACAGGAGGGACAAACGATTGTCGACACGACCACTTTGGACCGCCTTGACGCTCTGGAAATCGCGCACGAGGCGGGCCAGGTGAATATCGCCTATTGGGAGACTGCCCCATTTCCGGAATGCCGTTCCGCGCCAGCGACGGATCGCTGACGGTCATGTTTGGCGGTGACGGCGAGGCCTTTGCGCGCATCGAACCTTATCTCCATGAAATAGGGGAATTCGTCATCCATTGCGGCCCGCTCGGCGCCGGCCAGGCGATGAAGGCCCTGAACAATATCATCTATAACATCAACATTGCCGGGCTATGCGAGATACTCCCCCTGGCGGTCAGCATGGGTCTCGACCCCGAACAGGTGGCACGCGTGGTGACCAGCGCCAGCTCCCGAAGCTTTGCATCCGAGTATTTCGTGCCGCGGATGCTGGCCGGGCGGTTCGACAGCGATTTCCCGATGGCGGCGGCCTATAAGGACATCGTCAACGTCCAGCGCATGGCCAGCGAGCGGCGCGCATTGACGCCGGTGATGAACGCGATGATCTCCACCTATCAGTCGGCCATGGCAATGGGCTATGGGGATAAGCCCAAGAGCGCCATGCTCAAACTCTACGAGCAGTTCCTCGGCGTACAATTCCGAAGTTCGAAAACGGGCACCGACAAGGACACCGGCGGCCCCGACGATCGATGACCCGAGGCGCGGCGTACCACCCTCTAGCGCAATGACCGACGTCCCCTCAGGAACTGGAAGAGCAGTCCCATGCCGATGCCAAAGGCCACGCTGTTTAGCAGGAACCCG
>CAYWBS010000426.1:0-3714 GCA_964456215.1 uncultured Hyphomicrobiaceae bacterium | reverse complement strand
CCGCCTGGCTTGCCTGCATAAAGCCGGCGAGCCCCGATAGAGTCACCAGGACGGTACATAGCCTGATCAGAATACGCGTCATGTTTACCTTCCTCTCTGTTTTTCACCGCTTCTCAATTGCACCTGCAATCAGCAAGCGACGACGGTACTAGAATGTTCGAAAAGCCCGGTCGACCGAACGCAATGTGCGTTCGAAGTCTTCTTCATTGTGGGTGAGACATATGTAGCCGCGGCCCATCACATGAATGCCGTCCGACCACAACGTATTGGTAAAATGGTGTCGCTTTGCCGTATCTTCACTCATGTTTGAGCGATAATCCTGCACCGGCTTTTCGGTGAAGCAGATGTGCCAAGTAGGACCAATTCCCAGCACCTGGGACGGAACATGCTTGAAGCGGGCCGTTATTTCACGCAAGCCAGACCGCAATCGTTCTCCATGTTCATTTAGGCGGATGTAGGTCTCCGGCTTCTCAAGCTCCTGCAATGTGGCGAGCGAAGCAGCTGCACAGACCGGGTGCCCGTAGAGGCTGCCACCGTGATAAGCGACAGTTTCCAGAGGCTGGTTTAGATAATCAAAGTGATCCATGATCTTCTTGCGTGCGCAAACGGCTGAGATCGGATAGCCGCCGCCGAAAGCTTTGCCAAGGATCGTGATGTCAGGCGCGATGTTGTAAAGCGCCTGGGCGCCGCCGAAACCGGTCCAGAACCCTGTTACGACTTCGTCAAAAATCAGACATGAGCCCGATTTCGTGGCGAGATTGCGCAAGCCTTCGAGGAAACCTTCGACGGGAGGAATGAAGCCGAGTACTGGTTCGACAATAATCCCGGCCACTTCGTCCCCATGAGCATCCATCAAGCTCCGAACTGCCTCAAGATCGTTGAAAGGCGCGATAAGATAGTCGTCGGCCACTGAGCGCGGGATTCCGGAGGCTCCCGGATGACCGATACGTGAGTCTGCGAAGCCTTTGGGAAGCATTTTGATAATATGATCGCCGTGCCCGTGATATGCGCCCTCGAATTTTAGAATCTTATCGCGTCCCGTGAACGCGCGCGCCAGACGCATGGCAAAGAATGTCGCCTCTCCGCCAGACAAGGCGAACCGCACCTGATCGGCTGAGGGTATGGCTTGAACGACTTTTTCAGCCAGCTCGATCGCTGGTTCGTTCAGGATTTGAGTGAAATTGCTGCCACGCGAAATCTGCTGCAGCACACGCTGTTCGACAGCCGGAAAGCGATGACCGAGAATGAGGCAACCGCTCGCACACCGATAGTCGACCCACTCGTTCCCGCTCTTATCGTACAGACGCCCATCCCGCCCGTGATCGGCGACAAACAGGTGTTCATCGGGTTTGTAAAGATTTGCGAGAACGCCGCCAGGCAAAACTTTTTTGGCACGTCTAACGAGGGATTCCTCCTGCTGGGATCGTGGTTTCCTTGCTCTCGCAACCGCCTGGTCCATGAGCACCTTCCTCCTTGTGTCGAACGACGCATTGTATCCTTATTGGTGGCTCAATCTCATAAATTGAATTGGTTCAAAAATATTAACCATAATCGACAATCCGATCAACTTCTGAATTTCCCAGGGAAATTGTCTTTGCGTTTTTGGCTAGTTCAAGCGAATTTTGAGCAGTGGCGCCTACGTCTTGCTCGTTTTTGAGACTCTTGTATTGATACAATTATGCACCTTGTGCTAATTTCATACTTGATTTCGGCAGCCCAATCGATCCAAATGACATCTAATACGCGCAAAAAAGGAATGAAATGACGCAGGCCAATCAAGATAATTTTCTGAATGTTGGGGGCCGCAATTGGGAGACGCTTGCGACCGATCGCGATCTCATTCACATGGGCCACAACTGCAACCACCTGCCGCTCGATTCCACAATCGTGGATGTAATGGTCGAGACGCTGCGCCAGGAGAACTGGCGCAACTACACGCCTCCCTACGGCTTCGACGAGCTTCGGAATCTGATCCGGGACGACGTCGGGACCAGTGACGCAGAAGTTCTTGTCACTCAGGGTTCAACCGACGCGATCTATCAGTTCATGACAACCGTGCTATCGCCCGGAGACGAAATGATCGTGTCTGACCCCGGCTGGCCGCACATCGCAAATTTCGGCCGCAGCCTAGGAGCTAATGTCAAGTCGGTGCCCATCTACGATCACAACAGGCAATACAAACTGCTGCCCAATCTCATTCGCGAAGCAATGACGCCGGGCACCCGGCTCATCTCGATCATCGACCCCCTGAATCCCGTTGGGTCCTCCTATACGGAAGCCGAGATTCAGGAGATTTGCCGTATAGCCGAAGAGAACGATGCTTATGTGCTGCATGATAGCACCTACAAGCACTTCGCCGATGGCAATTACTATCCGGCGATCAACTACTACGACCGCGCCGGCGTCACCGTCAGCCTTTCCAAGACGGCCGGTTTCGCGGGACTGCGTGTCGGCGCGTTACTGGTGCAGAAGGAGCTGTTCACGTCGATCACGGAAAAACATGTGAGCCGGCTGGGGGGCAACTGGATCGCACAGCAAGGTGCGATCGCTGCCTACAAGTCGATGGGACGCTGGTTGTCGCGGGTGCTAGAGACAAACCGGCGACATCAGAAGATGCTCGCAAAATGTATCGAGGGCGTAGCGGGCGCCAGGGCGTTGGTCTTTCCTTCGGCCGGCAATTTTCTGGCAGTGGACGTCATCGGGACCAATCACGGAGCGGAGGAAATTGTCAGTGCGGTGCTCGACGAAGGGATTGTCATCCGTTCGGGGAGCTACACTTCACAACAGTTTGGCGATTGTTTCATCCGTGCTACCACTACGGTTCCAACCGAACATGTAGAGCGTTTCTGCGAGGCTTTTCCACGCGCCATGTCAAAACTTTCACGTCAATAGATTTGAACGATCGGTCACGCCTTTTCGATGATCAGGGACAATTTCACCGGTGCCATGCAGACTCCTCCTACAGGAATTGGTTCGCTCGGCGCCCGCATCGGGATGTCTCCGCTGCTCAGCAACTCGCGGTCAAGATATCTAGCTATCGTAGAGACGATCGAAGAAGACATTGAGGCGGCGCGTCTGCGGCCCGGGGATCGACTGCCAACCCAGCGCGATCTCGCTGTCGAACTGGGCATAGCGATCGGAACGATTTCGCGAGCCTATACAGAAGCGAAACGGCGGGGGCTAATTTCGGGCGAGGTTGGCCGCGGTACATTCGTCGCGATGCCCAGCGAGTCGAGCCTTGTCGGCGCCGTCGACCCACCGGCGATAGACCTGCGAGTCTTCCGGATCGTGCCAGAACCAGGCGTTCCCGTATTTGCCGCGACCTTGAAGTCTCTAGCGGCCCGACCTGATCTTGGAGAGATCCTGGGGTATCAGGAAGCGGCCGGCAAATTGCATTACCGCGCGGCTGGCGCGGCCTGGGTTGGGCGCACCGGCCTCAATGTGGGGCCGGAGCGCATCCTCGTCTGCAACGGCGCCCAGCACGCCATGGCTGTGGCGCTCGGGACATTGGCAGTTCCTCGGGACGTCGTGCTGACCGAGGAGCTCAACTATCCAGGTATACGCCTGCTTGAACGGCTCTATCACTTGCGGATGCAAGGGGTCGCCTGCGACAGTGAGGGTCGTGCGGCGGTTACCTCGCACTGTTTATCCAGTGCGGCAGGCGGAAGACCCGCCCAGTCGCAGGCGACCCCATTCATCCGCCCGTGTTAGAGC
>CAYWBS010000425.1:1444-3719 GCA_964456215.1 uncultured Hyphomicrobiaceae bacterium | reverse complement strand
ATCGGCGGCGATTCCGGGCTCTTCACTTACCGCCGCGACGAATGGATGCGCCTGTTACGGTTCATGGAGATCGTAAGGGAGGCCTGGGGAACCCGTTGGCTTGTCAGCACATCGCGGCGAACCGATCGCTGGCTTAACAAGAAGATAGCTGGACTCACAAAAAGAAGTGACGCCATTGCCGAATTTGTGGATTACCGCAAGGCGGGCCCCGGTACCTTGACGGATATTTTCAGGAAATCGGACATTGTCGTTTGCACGGAAGATTCAAGTTCGATGATTTCCGAGGCCGTCTGCGCGCGCATGCCCGTGATTGGCGTCGCACCCGAAGTCCATGCCTTCACTGCCGAAGAAAGGGACTATCGCAAATACCTATTCGACAATGGATGGGCGCGCTATGTAATGATCGGCGGGCTTAGCGTCGACCGGTTTTCGCAAGCCCTGAGCGAAGTGAATCCTCGTGACGATAATCACCTGGATCAACTTGCCGGGCTCCTCAAGCAACGCTTGCCGGATGTCTTCGCCAATTCCAACGGTGCTGAAGGCTGAATTTCCGCGCTATCGATTCCAAGCGGAACCTGTTCTTGAGCTCATCCGCCATTTTCGTTAGAAGGCCTTTCGGTTTCAAGAGCGGGAGCCCAAAGGGCAATAGAGATCACTCCATGAGCACTCCACAATATGTTTTTCATATGGACCGGGTGTCCAAGACTTATCCCGGCGGCAGGCAGGTCCTTAAGGATATCCGGCTTTCCTTCCTGCCTGGCGCCAAGATCGGTGTTGTCGGCGTCAATGGCGCCGGCAAGTCGACGCTGATGAAAATCATGGCCGGTCTCGATACGGAGTTTACCGGGGAAGCATGGGCGGCGGAGGGTGTTCGGGTCGGCTATTTGCCGCAGGAGCCGGAGCTTGACTCCGACAAGACTGTTGCCGGCAACGTCATGGAGGGCGTTGCGGAGAAAAAAGCGATGCTCGACCGTTACAACGAGCTGGCCGTCAACTATTCCGACGAAACCGCCGATGAAATGGCGGCATTGCAGGACCAGATCGACGCGCAAAACCTTTGGGATCTGGATGCGCAGGTGGAGCAGGCCATGGATGCGCTGCGTTGCCCGCCGGGCGAGGCCGAGGTGGGAAAGCTTTCCGGCGGTGAGTGCCGGCGCGTCGCCCTTTGCCGTCTGCTGCTCTCCAAGCCGGAAATCTTGCTGCTCGACGAACCGACCAACCATTTGGATGCCGAGACCGTCGCTTGGCTCGAGCGCTATTTGCAGGACTATCCGGGCATGGTCGCACTGGTTACCCATGACCGCTATTTCCTCGATAATCTTACCGACTGGACGCTGGAGCTCGATCGCGGCAAGGGAGTTTCCTACAAGGGCAGCTATTCGTCCTGGCTCGAGCAGAAGCAGACGCGCATGGAGCAGGAAGGCAAGCAGGACGATGCCCGGCAGAGAACGCTTTCCCGCGAGCTCGACTGGATTCGCTCAAGCCCGAGAGCCCGGCAGGCAAAATCCAAAGCGCGCATCAGAGCTTACGAAGAGATGCTTGCCGATGCCGGGCGCGACGAGGTGCGGACGGCCGAAATTTCAATTCCGCCGGGACCGCGGCTCGGTAGCCAGGTGATCGAGGCGGACCATCTTTCGAAAGGTTTCGGAGACCGGCTTCTCATCGACGATTTGAGCTTCAAACTGCCGCCAGGCGGCATCGTCGGGGTGATCGGCGCCAATGGCGCGGGCAAGACGACATTGTTCCGGATGATAACCGGTCAGGAGAGTGCCGATCGGGACTCGATCAAAATCGGCGAGACGGTCAAGATCGGCTATATCGATCAAAGTCGTGACGCTCTCGATGACACCAAGACCGTTTGGCAGGAGATCTCCGGCGGCCTCGATGTCATCCAGCTTGGCAAACGCGAGGTGCCGTCCCGGGCTTACGCCGGGTGGTTCAATTTCAAGGGCGGCGATCAGCAAAAGAAGCTTGGCCAGCTTTCCGGTGGCGAGCGCAACCGCGTGCATCTGGCCAAAATGCTGAAATCCGGGGCCAATCTATTGTTGCTCGACGAACCGACCAATGATCTTGATGTCGAAACCTTGTCTGCGCTTGAAGCAGCCTTGGAGGACTTTCCGGGGTGCGCGGTGATCATCAGCCATGACCGTTTCTTTCTCGACCGCATTGCTACCCACATTCTCGCCTTTGAGGGCGACAGCCACGTGGAGTGGTTCGAGGGCAATTTCGCCGATTACGAGGAGGACAAGAAGCGCCGCCTGGGCGACGCCGCCGT
>CAYWBS010000425.1:0-1434 GCA_964456215.1 uncultured Hyphomicrobiaceae bacterium | reverse complement strand
AGCGGATCAAGTTCAAGCGGTTTGAGCGTGGCTAGCCAGTGAGGCGCGATCCCTGGTGGCCAAAGGGCTCTGACGAATCCTTCGTAGACGCCGGATATCTTAAGGATTCTTCCCCAGGTTTCCTGGACAACGTCCAATAATTAAACATTCACCTTAACGTTAAAAGCTTTTCGTTCTGCGTGGCTGCACCACGAATACTCTATTGTTCGATGATTTTTTTGGAAATCGGGGCCGGCTTCACAAAGTTTATGCTCCTGAAAAACGCGTGAATGGGATGGCGCCCGGTCAGAGTATAATTTGTGTAAAGGCAGGTAAGCTATGCGCACGGATGCAAAGATCGCCATGACGGAAAACCACATTGGAAAAGGTGCAAATAATGGTGCCGGCGAGATGTCGGGCCAGGACGGCACTAACGTGTCGGAGAGTGAAATTAAAGGCTCTCGGAGCTCAGCGAAGACGGAGACCCAGCCGGACCGCGTTCTGATCGGCGGCAACTGCCAGGTAAAAGGCGAAATCCGGCATTGCCGCCGCCTGGAGGTCGAGGGCCAATTGGAGGGCGATTTCGAAACCGAAGAGTTTGTTGTGAGAGAAAGCGGCAAAATAATCGGGACAATCAAAACCACGATCGCCGAAATTCATGGCACGGTCGAAGGCAAACTCATCGTCTCGGAGCTGCTGGACGTTCGCAAGTCAGGGATCGTCTCGGGCGATGTTGACTATGGCGAGCTTGTTATCGCGTCCGGCGGCAAACTCATCGGCAATCTATGCACGGACGCCGGCGCGGAAAAGAGTGCCAAACCGGTCAAGAAAGCCGAGACCGTTGAAATCAACAGGCGTGGGCGCCTGCGAGGCGAGGATCGCAAACTACCGGCAATCAACAGGATCATTAATAGCTGGATGTCTTCCGGCACAAGATAGCGGCCGGCTCCGGAGAACCGGCCACTTCAATTCATTGCATCAGCCGAGCCGGCGCCCTTCAGTGCGCGTGGTAAGAGCCGGAGGTCAGGTCGATCCGTTCACTGCCGGCAAGTCTGATCGAGAAACCGCCTGCCATCGGCAAAGTGAATTCGGAAGCAAGGGCCCGTGCCGAGGATATATTGACCGGCTTGTCGGCAAACTCGGAGGCGAGCGCCCGCGCCGCCGCCTTATTGTCGGTCTTATAGTCTAATTCCGAAATCCAGATACGCCGCGCGCGGAGCGAGAGAACGTCGTCGGAGAATTCCGAGGCCAGAAGGCGCGCCGCGCGTATATCCACAAGCGGTTCCGTGAATTCCGACGCGAGCCTGCGCGCATTCGCCATATCGACCAGCCGATCGGCAAATTCCGACGCCAGCGCCTCAACGTTCATGGCCGCCAGCCACGACCTGCGTGCGGCTGCGACCGGCAAATGGTCTCCATCCCAAATCATAGCGGGGTGCTCGGACTCAAAGTCGA
>CAYWBS010000424.1:0-3724 GCA_964456215.1 uncultured Hyphomicrobiaceae bacterium | reverse complement strand
ACGCCGGCGTCGATCGGGGGTGGCCATGAGCATGTCAAATAATAATCCCCGCTCCGAGCGCGACGAGATAGAGTTGATGTTGCCGTGGTATGTGGCGGGAACGCTCGCCCCCCACGAGCGCCGACGTGTGGCCGACTATCTGGCAAAGGATGAGAGTTTGCGTACCCAGCTCGCCCTGATCGAGGAAGACCGCGCCGAAACATTGCTCGCCAATGAGGCGCTGGGCGCGCCATCGGCCGGCGCGCTATCACGGCTCATGAACCGCATCGATGCCGAGACTCCGGCAAAGGCGGGCGTGGCGGCGGTGGCCGCGGGCCTTTGGCAGAAGGCCGGCCAATTCCTCGACGAGCTATCGCCCGCGGCGGTGCGCTGGGCGGCGGTGGCCGCGGTGGCGGTGATTTTCGTCCAGGCGATCGCCCTTGGCGGCCTGCTGACCGGCGGCATCGGCGGTGCGCGCTATCAGACCGCGTCCGGCGAGCGCGTCGCCGGGGCGCAAAGCGGCACATTCGTTCTGGTGAAGTTTGCCGAGACCGCGAACGCCGGTCAGATAAACGACCTGCTCGCCCGCTCCGGAGCGCGCATCGTCGACGGGCCGACGCCGGACGGCATGTACCGGATCAGGATCTCAGACAAGAAGTTGAGCGAGGCGGCCAAGCAGAGCGCCATTGAAGCATTGGAAAAGAGCACCGATATCACGGTTCAGGTGCTACCGGCCGAATAGCGTATCGAGAACAACGGAAAGAACAGCGTGCCCCAATTTGTGAAAGATTTTGTTGTAAAGCTATGACGGAGACGACGCGCGCCGCTGCCGGGAAGCGAAAGCGAACGTGAAAATTGAGCCCGGTAGAGTCTTTCGCGGTATTTTGACGTCGCCGAAATGGTGGAGTGAACAGCAATGCAAAACGTCAAAAAGAGTTTGAGCGTCTTGACGGTACTGGCCGCCCTGGCCGCCCTTCCGCTGCTTGCAACCGCGCTTGCCGGTAAAGCCGGGGCCTCTGAAATTGCTGCCGCGGATACCGGCCCGCGCGCCGGGCCCTCGGGCAACTCTTCGCCGGCGCTGACCCCCGAGGCGGTAAAAAGTGAAGCTGCCGGCCGCTCCAATTTGATCCGCATCGCTCAGGACAGCCAGACCGGGCCACCGCGCGGAAATGCCAATCGCGCAAGACGGCGAAGGCATGGCGGCGGCTCCAACATTGGTGTCGGCATCGGCGGCATCGGAATAATGCTCGATCTCGCGCGCGAGCGGGACGCGGTCGACGAACCGGAAGACGACGCGCCGAAAAGAACGACGCCGAGGAAATCGAAGCGCAAGACCGGGCGCCGGCGGTCGAGACGCCCGTCCCGTACCGTGATCCTGCCTGACTTCCGGCTCAAGGAAGTGGTCGTCCTCATCCGGCCGGACGCCGGGGCCACGGTCGAGCGGGACATCGAACAAAGTTACGGCCTGGCCCCGTTGGACGGGTTCTCGTCGCAGCTTCTTGGCGGCCGCGTGCAAAAATATCGCGTGCTCGGCAACCGCCGGATGGCGGAAGTCATCGCGGCTCTTGAGGGAAATCCGTCCATCACCGCGGTCAGCAGAAATCACTATTTCCGGGTAGATGGAGAAAAGTCCGGAAAGACCGGCTATGGCGGCCAATATTCCCTGACCAAGATGGGAATCCCTTCGGCCCACAAGCTGGCCACGGGCCACGATGTGCCGATCGCCGTGATCGATGCCGGTATCGACGCCGGCCATCCCGCGCTCAAGAACAACATCGCCGCCAAGTTCAACGCCGTCGGCGACAAGGAGGACGAGGCGCATACCCATGGCACGGCCATTGCCGGCATCATCGGCGGTCATGGCAAGGTACGAGGCGTGGCGCCGGGAGCAAAACTGCTGGCGATCCGCGCATTCTACACCAGCGGGCGGCGGACGATCCCAGAGACCACCACATTCATATTGCTGCGCGCCTTGGATTGGGCGGCCGGGCAGGGGGCGCGGATCTACAATTTGAGCTTCTCGGGGCCCAAGGACGCGCTCATCGAGGCCGCGCTCAATCAAGTCTATCTGAACGGCGCCGTCCTTATTGCCGCCGCCGGCAACAAGGGGGCGGATGCGCCGCCGGCCTATCCCGCCGCCTATGACGCCGTGCTCGCCATAACGGCGACCGATCAGGCGGACCGCTTATACGACAAGGCCAATCGCGGACCCTATTTGACCGTCGCCGCCCCGGGCGTCGACGTCCTGGTCGCGGCCGCACACAAAAGCTACCGGTATTCCTCCGGTACGTCGTTCGCGGCGGCTCATGTCAGCGGGCTCGCGGCGCTTCTGATCGAACAGAATTCCGGACTGTCGCCGGACGATGTCAAATCGCTTATCATGGCGTCCGCCAAGGATCTGGGCGCCAAGGGCTACGACAATGTCTTCGGCGCCGGCCGGGTCGATGCCCATCGCTCGTTGCTTAAGCTCATTGAAAAAGGACGCGGGTCGGTCGGCGCCATACCCGCTCCGGCGGTTGAAGGCTCAGACGAGATACATTTGCAGGAAACCGCGGTTACGATACATTAAGGAACGGCGCTGCGGCGCGGCGGCCATCCGGCGGGGCGCCGCGAAGCTTGCGGATCAGTGACCGTTCGGCCGCAGCGCCTGGGCATCGAGGCCGCATTGAGGCCAATGTCAAATGATGCAATGGTTAGGAAAGCCGAGTCGCCATGAAGCCAATCAAAGGTCCTGTTAGCGGGTCAAGGCGCGGAGCAGGGGCGGGTCTGACCGTCCTTCTGATCCTCTGCACGGCCTCGCTCGCCGGTTGCGGCCGTGGCTCCAAGGCTGTCGCTCTGGCCACGGATCCCGCGGTTAGCGCGCCCGTTCAGTTGAATGCCGTAACGCGCGGACGGGAAAAGGAGGCCGGGAAATCGATCCTGACGACCCTCGATCCGGCGGTGGCGAAAAAGGCGATCGACAATTTCCGCATCAATAAGCGCCGCAAGCCGGGACCCTATCAGTTCGCCGCGGCTGACCTTAACGGCGATGGCAGCGCCGAGATCATCGTCCTCTTCACGGGCCCCAAATGGTGCGTGAAAACGGGATGCACGTTGGCGATCCTGTCAATGGATAATCATAGCTACCGGGTCATATCGCAGGTGCTCCGGGTGAAGACGCCGGTCAGGATCGGCACCGGAAGTTCCAATGGCTGGCGGGATCTGATCGTCAAGACCGGCGGCGGCGGGCTGGCGGTGCGTTATGCCGCGCTTAAATTTTCGGCAAGCGGCTATCCGGCCAATGCGACATTGCTGCCGGTGTTGTCCTCCACGGAGGCCTTCGATGGCGAGATCGCCTTAGCGCCGCCGTCATCGCCGCATAACAAGACCGTGGCAAGATAGGCGGTCGGCATATCGGCGGGCCTTTCCGGCGAACCTTCCGCGACGCTTACGCCGGCCGATAGCGGTATATCCAATCATTTTGATGAAGCAGCCAGCGCGGCGGACTGGCGCGCAGGACCATGTTCCGCGCGCCGGCGGCCGCGCCCTGGAGATGATAGATCTCGCCCATGCGCCGCGACTGGCCCTGAACGCGCCGGGTCCGGCTCCGGCGCGCCAATTCGTATGCCAGAAAGGCTTCGGGCAGATCCCGCGGGGTGTTGGCGACCGCCGCCGCCAGCGACGCCGCGTCCTCGATGGCCATGGCGCCGCCCTGGGCGAGGAACGGCAGCATGGGATGGGCGGCATCGCCGAGAAGGGTCAACCG
>CAYWBS010000423.1:0-3726 GCA_964456215.1 uncultured Hyphomicrobiaceae bacterium | reverse complement strand
CCCCGTTAATCGCCCGGCGTATGGCGTTCGCCTGCTTGAGATAGGCCGCCCGGTCCTCGGGACTTGCTTCCACGTGACGCAATATCGTCAGCGAGATCACCTGGTCCCCGCCGTCCAGTTTGATGCCGCGCACGCCTGTCGAACTGCGCCCGGCAAAAACCCTGACATCGTTGGCCGCAAAGCGAATGGCCTGCCCCATTGCCGAGGTCAGCAGAACATCGTCACGCTCGGTGCAAATCTGCACGCCGATAATACTATCGCCGTCAACAAGCTTCATGGCGATCTTGCCGTTGCGGTTCACGTGAACGAAATCCGACAGCTTGTTGCGGCGCACATTGCCGCTTCGCGTCGCGAACATGACGTCAAGCGCGCCCCAGCCGTCTTCGTCTTCGGGCAACGGCAGGATTGTCGTAATCCGCTCGTCGGGCGCCAGGGGCAGCAGGTTTATGACGGCCTTGCCCAGAGACTGCGGTGCGGCCGCCGGCAGCCGCCACACCTTCATTTTGTAGACCATGCCCCGCGACGAGAAAAAGAGAACCGGCGTATGGGTATTGACGATGAATATCCGGGTGACGAAATCTTCCTCGCGCGTGGTCATGCCCGCCCGGCCCTTACCGCCACGGCGCTGCGCCCGATATGTGGAAAGCGGCACGCGTTTTATGTAGCCCTTGTGGGAGACGGTGACCACCATGTCCTCGCGCTGGATCAGGTCCTCGTCCTCGACCTCGAGTTCGGCCTCGATAATCTCCGTCCGCCGCGGCGTGTTGAATTCGTCCCTGATAGCCGAGAGCTCATCCTTGACGATTGAGACGATGCGCGCCCGCGACCTCAAGATATCCAGATAGTCCTTGATCTTCTCGCCAAGGCCCTTCAGTTCATCGCCGATCTCGTCGCGACCGAGCGCCGTCAGCCTCTGCAACCTGAGATCCAGGATGGCCCGGGCCTGCTCTTCCGATAATCTGTAGGTGCCGTCGTCGGATACCTTGTGGCGCGGGTCGGCGATCAGCTCGACGAGTGCGATGACGTCGGTTGCCGGCCAATCCCTCGACATCAGCTCGGAGCGCGCCGTCGCCGGATCCGGCGCGCCGCGAATGAGGGCAATCACCTGATCGATATTGGCCACGGCGATTGCCAGGCCGACCAGCACATGGGCCCGCTCGCGGGCACGCATCAGAAGATATTTCGTTCGCCGGCTGACAACCTCCTGGCGGAACGCCGTAAAAGCCTGGACCAAATCCTTGAGGTTCATCACTTCCGGCCGCCCGCCATTGAGCGCGACCAAATTGCAGCCGAAGGTGGATTGCAGCGGCGAGAAGCGATAGAGCTGGTTGAGAACCACATCTGCGACGGCATCGCGCTTGAGCTCGATGACGACGCGCATGCCGCTGCGGTCGGACTCATCTCGTATATCGCTGATGCCTTCGATCCGTTTGTCACGAACATGATCGGCAATCTTCTCGATCATGTTCGCCTTGTTGACCTGATAGGGGATCTCGGTGACGATGAGTGCCAGGCGGTCCTTGCGGATCTCCTCAATGGCGGCGCGCCCCCGCATAACCACCGAGCCGCGCCCCTTATGATAGGCGGAGCGGATGCCGCCGCGGCCGAGGATCAGTCCCGCCGTAGGAAAATCCGGTCCCGGAACGATTTGAATGAGTTCGTCGATGGTAATTGCGGGATTATCGAGCTGGGCGATACAGGCATCGATGACTTCGCCAAGATTGTGCGGCGGAATATTCGTTGCCATGCCGACGGCGATGCCGCCCGCGCCATTGACCAGGAGATTCGGGAATCGCGCCGGAAGGACGGTTGGCTCGGACTCCGAGCCGTCATAGTTCTCCTGAAAATCGATCGTATCCTTGTCGATATCTTCAAGGAGTGAATGGGCGACTTTTTGGAGGCGCACCTCCGTATACCGCATCGCTGCCGGCGGATCGCCGTCAACGGAGCCGAAATTTCCCTGCCCGTCGATCAGCGGCAGACGCATGGAAAACTCCTGCGCCATGCGCACCAGCGCGTCGTAAACCGCCGTATCGCCATGCGGGTGATATTTACCTATGACGTCGCCGACAACGCGCGCCGATTTGCGATAGGGCTTGTTCCATTCATAACCGTTCTCGTGCATCGAGAAAAGAATGCGCCTGTGAACCGGTTTCAGGCCATCGCGCACGTCCGGAAGCGCCCGGGACACGATCACGCTCATGGCGTAATCGAGATAGGACTGCTTCATCTCGTCGATAATCGAGATCGCCTTGATGTCAGACGGTGGTTCGCCGTCACCGCCACCCGGCCCAGAAACGTTCTCGTTTTCCGCCATGATCTTTCGTTATCCTAAGATGGACGCAATCCCCTTATTGCCGAGCCTCGCCATGAGGCTCGACATCTGTCCGATAATCCTTGGGAGAGCGTTATGATTTCACGGCATTATTATAGCCGATTCAGGAGCCTGGCCGCAACGTTTGGCAGTCCCGCAGTCCACCAGATACCCAAGAAATAATCCTTACGGATAAAATACTTAAAATAATGCATGAGATTCTTTCAAGTGCTAGCGAGGCAGTTTGACTTCGATTTCCGCGCCACCGGCGCCATGCTTGCTGTCGGCGGCGCGAATTTTGACAGTTCCAATCGCCTCCGGGATCTTCACGCCGGCAAGCGAACGGGTAAATGGTTGCTCGTTTTCGTGCGGGTGGAGAAGCGTTCGCGTTGCCAAAACCCTGCCATCCGGCGCCACGACTTCCCATTTGTTGGCGTAATGAGTCCATCCCTCGTCAGCGTGGCGAACGGTGACGTCGAACCGGTAACTGCCGCTTCCCTCCTTGCTCACTTGAACCTTCACGACATCGGCTTCGCCGGCGAAGACGCCGGAAAGGCATGCGGATGTCAGCAATGCGGCAAGCCATGATATGGGTTTGATCATCAACTATCTCACTCCACCAATGATCATTGGATAGCTTGACAGAGAATATTAGCGCTTGCCGGCCCGCAATCCAATTCAACATGTGTTAGAACGGCAATAACCCGCTACAAAGGACCGGCGTCATGGCCTCGATAGGCTCGAAAAAAGTGATTTACGCGGCTCTCGCCGGTAATACGCTGATCGCGCTTATTAAGTTCGTGGCCGCGGCCTTTACCGGATCCTCGGCCATGCTTTCCGAAGCCATCCATTCCGTTGTCGATACAGGCAACCAGGGACTGCTTCTTTACGGTCTTCGTCGCGCCGCCCGGCCGCCGGATGAGCAACATCCGTTCGGCTACGGCATGGAACTCTACTTCTGGAGCTTCGTCGTCGCCATTTTGATTTTTGCCGTCGGAGCCGGGGTCTCAATTTATGAAGGGGTGCAGAAATTGCTACACCCCCATCCGATATCCGATCCGTTTATAAACTACGCCGTGCTGGCTGCTGCGGTTGCATTTGAATTCACCGCGTGGTGGATCGCCTACCGGGAATTCGAGAAAACGCGGACCGGCGTAAGTCTTTTCCGCGCCGTGCGCCGCTCAAAGGACCCGACGGTCTTCACCGTCTTGTTTGAGGATACTGCCGCTCTCCTGGGCCTGCTGGCTGCGGCGCTCGGCATCGCCGCTGCCTCCCATTTGGGCCTCGAGTGGATGGACAGCGCCGCCTCGATCGTGATCGGCCTCATTCTGGCCGGCACGGCAATGCTTCTTGCTTATGAGACCAAGGGTCTTCTCATCGGCGAAGCCGCCCATCCGGAACTCGAGGCCGGT
>CAYWBS010000422.1:0-3729 GCA_964456215.1 uncultured Hyphomicrobiaceae bacterium | reverse complement strand
ACAAGCGCGGCGCGCCCTGCGTCATTATTCAGGGCGAGGACGAGCGCGCGCGCGGTGAGGTCACCATCAAGGACCTTGTCGAAGGCGAGCGGCTGTCCGCCGAAATCGCCGACAATAAGGAGTGGCGCGAGGGCCGGCCGGCGCAGTTTTCCGTTGCCGAAGGAGACATGGTCGAAGCGGTGCGCGCGGTCCTTGCCCGGCAGTCCGGTCCGAGCGGGCCGGGTCAAGAGACAAGCTGATACCGGTCGAGAACGCGCAAAGATTTGAGGCGCTCGAGGCGCAGGCCGCGGCTCTCATGGATATATTCATAAGCGCCGGCTACGAACCCGTGGCGCCGGCCATCATCCAGCCCGCCGATATTTTTCTCGACAATGTCGGGGAAGCGATCCGCGGCCGCACCTATATGTTCACGGACCCGGACGGGGAGGAGCTTTGCCTCCGACCGGATCTCACGGTGCCCTGCGGCCGGATCTATCTCACCCGCCATCCGGACGCCGGCAGCCGGGCACGCTATTGCTACAACGGCCCGGCCTTCCGCTTTCAGCCGGGCGGCGGTGAAGAGGCTCAGCCACGGGAATTCCGCCAGGCGGGCATCGAGAATTTCGGCGCCGCCGACCGCGAAAGGGCGGAAGCGGAAGTCCTGTCGCTGGTCGTCGACGCGCTTCGCGAGGCCGGACTTTCCGATTACACCCTCAAGCTTGGCGATCTCGGGCTTTTTCTGGATCTGCTGGACGCGGTGGACCTTCCGGAGCGCTGGCGGACGCGGCTCAAACATTATTTCTGGCGTCCGACTTTGTTTCATGAACTTCTTCGCCGCCTCTGCGCGGGCGAGGGTGCCCTGGCGATGTCCAATTTGCGCTCCGTTCTTCACGAGCTCGACACGGATGACGAGGCGGCGGCGCAAAATACTGTCGCCGGCTATCTCGAGGAAAAGGGAATTCCGCTGATTGGCGCCAGGCCTCTCAAAGAGATTACCGAGCGGTTGCTCGATCACGCAGCCGATCTGAGGGCCGCGCCGCTGGAGCAGAATACGGCCGATCTGATCGAGACTTATCTGGCCATATCGGGACCGGCGAAAGCAGCCGGCGCCCGTATCGCCGATCTGGCGAGCGCCGCCGCAATTGACCTTAGCGCTTCCCTGCACGCCTACACGAAGCGGCTGGAGCTCTTCAGCCAGGCGGGGATCAAACTTGCAGGTTCCCAGTTCTCAGCGGAGTTTGGACGCAATCTCGAATATTACACCGGCTTCGTGTTCCAGATTGAAATTCCGGATTTGGGGACCGCGGGCCAGATTGCAGGCGGCGGGCGGTATGATGGTCTGCTGCGCGATTTTGGCGCGCCGGACGACGTTCGAGCGGTCGGTTCGGCCATTCATACGGAACGCCTGCTCGCGGCCGTTGAGGGAGGCGGGGCGTGACGAACGGAAATTTCATTCTCGCCATCCCGTCAAAGGGCCGGCTTATGGAACAGGTGATGGACGCGTTCTCGGACGCCGGGCTCCAGCTCAAAAAGAACGGGCATGAACGGGGCTATCGGGGAACGATCGACGGTATCGACGATGCCGAAGTGACGCTGCTATCGGCTTCCGAGATTGCCCATGAGCTCAAGGCGGGCCGCATCCATATGGGGGTCACGGGCGAGGATCTCATCCGCGAAAACATGTCCGACGCCGACGCACGAATTGATTTTGTAAAGAAGCTGGGCTTCGGCTTTGCGAAAGTCGTCGTCGCCATCCCGGATTGCTGGATCGATGTGCGGGTGATGGCCGATCTCGAGGATATTGCCGCGATTTTCCGTCGCGAGCATGGTCGCCAGCTCCGGGTGGCGACCAAATACATGAACCTGACGCGCCGCTATTTCGCTGAGAAGGGCGTTACCGGATATCGCATCGTCGAAAGTCTCGGCGCGACGGAGGGCACGCCCGCCGCCGGGTCGGCGGAACTGATCGTCGATATCACATCGACCGGTGCGACGCTTGCCGCCAATCATTTGACGGTGCTGGAAGACGGGGTCATTCTGGAAAGCGAGGCCTGTCTGGTCGCCGCGCGCCGCGCCGATTGGTCCGAGGCCGCGACGGATATCAAAAAGCAAATCGCCGCCCGGTTTGGAGACTAATTCACGGCATCTTATCGCCCCGCGATTTCAGGGAGATCAGCGTCAGTCTTCGGTATCTTTAGCTATGTCCTATACGTACAGACAAGTGATCGATGCGCCGGTTGCCCGCGTTTGGGAATTTCTCGACGACGATGAGAAATTGCCGATCTGGATGCCGCAGATCGTCGACATCAGCTATCCGGACGGCCGCAACCGCGATCAGCCCGTGGGGACGCGGTTCAGGCAAAAGCTGAAGGAAGGTGGAAGTATAAGAGAATATCAAGGTGAAGTTACAGCTTACGAACCGCCGCATCTGCTCGGCGTCAGGCTCTTTGAAGACAATTTCGCCGTTGACGTGACCTACAGGCTCACCGCGGATGGTGATAAGACGATCCTTGATTACCGCGCCGACGTGACCCTCAAGACCATTCTCGGACGGATCATGGGAACGCTCTTTTCGTGGATGACCAGACGGCTTGTGCGCCAGCTCATGGGCAATCTGAAGCGCGTGGCCGAGGATGGGAAATTGTGAGGTAGCGGCGACTCGCGATACAGTAAACTGCGGATGACCTGGATCTGACGGTCGATAAAAAATCTCAACTCCTTTGGCCGCGGAAGTCAACGCACCGAGTTGAAATTCGCGTTCCTGACTTGATCGCCGCCGGCAACCTGTAAATACTGCTGCACTGATTCCTTACGATGGGGCCGGCGTGTGAGTGAAGGTCACAATCTTGCCGAAGCTGTTGCCGCTTTCGGCAAAGCCACCAAACGAAAGCTGGCGAACAAGGCGGCGTCCGGTTCTCCGGAGGATCAACTTCGTGCGCCGCTGGACGCTTTGGTGAAAGATCTCGCGGCGATTTCGGGTATTCGCCGCCAAGTCGTTGAACTCGTGGGTGAATCCAGCCTTGCCCATCTTGCCACGCGTCCTGACTTTGCCGTCACCAGCGCCAACGCTCTGATCGGCTTCATAGAAGTAAAAGCACCCGGAAAAGGCGCGGACCCACGGAGGTTCACTGACGAGCACGACAAAAAGCAATGGTCCAAGCTCAAATCCCTCCCAAATTTGGTTTACACCGACGGCAACAGTTTCAGCCTGTGGCGCGACGGCAAGCTTCAAGGATCTATCGTCTATCTCGACGGCGATGTGGCAACTTCCGGAATCAAGCTTGCGGCTCCGCCCGATCTGTTAGGGCTCTTTTCCGATTTCCTGCAATGGCAGCCGATCCCGCCGCGCAACGCCAGACAACTCGCCCAGATCAGCGCGCGGTTGTGCCGGCTGCTGCGCGAAGAGGTGTTGGAAGAGCTGGAGCGCGACAACCCCGGACTGACATCGCTCGCAAAGGAATGGCGCAATCTTCTGTTCCCGGACGCCAGCGATGCGCAATTCGCCGATGGCTATGCCCAGGCCGTGACCTTCGGCTTGCTGGTGGCGCGGGTAGGTAACGTTGATCTTTCGGCCAATCTCGACACCGCAGCAAATGAGTTACGCAGGACGAGCGCGCTCATCGGATCGGCACTCAGGCTCCTCATCGACAATCCCGATATCAAGAAGGCGCTGCATACCTCCCTCGGCACCCTCATGTCTGACGTCAGCGCCTATGGGACAGATTTGTAGAATCGCATAAGGGAGGATTT
>CAYWBS010000421.1:0-3730 GCA_964456215.1 uncultured Hyphomicrobiaceae bacterium | reverse complement strand
TGGTACTGACCTATCCGACCTTCCTCATCCCATTCTGTACATGGCTGCTGATGGGATATTTCCGTTCAATTCCCTATGAACTCGAGGAATGCGCGCGGATCGACGGCGCCGGCCGCCTGCAGATTCTCTTGAAGATCGTATTGCCCCTTTCTGTTCCGGGCCTTATTTCCGCGGGGATATTCGCCTTCACGCTCTCCTGGAACGAGTTCATCTATGCGCTGACCTTCATATCGTCAGCCGAAAACAAGACCGTTCCCGTTGGCGCCGTGACCGAGCTCATCACGTTCGATGTCTACAATTGGGGTGGGCTAATGGCCGGCGCTCTCTTAGGCTCGCTGCCCGTCGCGATTCTCTATTCCTTCTTTGTCGAGCACTATGTGTCGTCGATGACGGGCGCCGTGAAGGAATAACACCACTGGGCGCTCTGAGGCGGACTGCTTGGTCTTTGGCACTCAGGAGATCATTGAGAGTACAATCGGAAAGCTCGGTTGTCGGATGAACTACCGGCATCCAAGCGCCGGTATTTATATTGTCGGGGTTTTCTTCTGTTCAGGGACGGCCAACGGACTCGTCGGTCAGCAGGTTGAAAGGGCTCTAGCTTGTCCATTTGACGGTATATGGATCTAGCATTTCAAGATCCGAACTGTCGGAAATCGTTTCTATTTCAATTGTTGCCGATTGCACCGTCTCATTAATCGCTTCATGCGCGAACATGGAGGCCTGCCGAATATTATCGGTCCTAACAAAACCTTCAATGATCGATTGTTTGCTGCGGTTCTCGCCAGTACCCGAAAAAATGGAGATTTTCCAAATATTCATGCGCTTCGTGCCAAAGAGTTCGTGCGTCTATTTGTCAACGTGATTCATTTGTCATAAAGCCGAAGATGGTACCTTCAAGCCTATGAATGCGATCACATCTGAGCGGCCGCCTCGAGAATAGGAATAAGTATTTCATGGGGCTACGGGACATCTTGCTATGCCTTCAAATTCAGAAACCAATGGCGACACGGACCCGCCGGTAAGGCCAGCGGATGCCGCTATCCAAATTCATCAGATGGCTCTCCAGTCCATTGAAATGGCGCGAAAAGCCAAGCTGGGCTTTCTCGTCTACTTGCTCACGATGGTGGCGGAAGAATCTGAACGAATCGCTAATCTATCGTAAAGTTTAAGCGGCCGAACGATTGCGACGGCCGCCTTTCTCCGACATGCGGGACTTTCACAATACCATCCGGTTCACTTACGAGAACGGGCGAAACCGAGCAACGCCGTTAGGGCGAGATTGAACCAACCCGGACATTCTCAGAAAACCTTCTTTAATCTGAACGAACATTTAAGCTGGCAAGCCGGCGGGGAAGAGAGGCCTCATCGCAACGCGGCGCTGTCGCCGCGGCCGAACACCACATCAATTATCCTGAAAATCTCAAAACCCAGGTCGCAGCGGCAATCGGCACAGGCAAGTCCGGGGCGGGCGCTGTCGACTCCCTAAACATGGAGGATGTGCAGGAAATCGAGCTTTGTCTCGGGATGGCGCGTGCGGCGAAAGACGAGATCACATTACGGCATATTGTTTATCGCCATCGCCTTCGGCGGGTAGCGGAAGGTTTGATTGCCTGGGCAAGATGCGCCGATCAGCTCTAATCGTCGATGGCGGTATTCTATTGTTGATAGCTCAAATCAGAAAATATTATTCTCTCTGAAGACGTTACTGAGTTACCGTGGCGAACAATTTCCGGATCAGTCCGCAGTATGAGTTTGCACAAGAGCAGGAGGCGAGAGGATCATGGGTGCTAATTTCGGCTTGCTTGGCATGGATTGGCAGCAGAGGGTCAACTGGGACCGGCTGCGTAAATACCGGCTTGAGCGGGCGCGCGAGAAGATGAAAGCGGCGGGGCTCGGTGCGATGCTCTGCATGTATGACGAGAACGTGCGCTATTTGACCGGCACCCTGACGCCAGGCTGGAACCGGCTGAAGCCCGGTCTTCGATACGCCATGCTCTGCGGTGACGGCCAGCCGGTCCTGTTCGAACAAGGCGATCTCGGCTTTCAGATCGAGCGCCACTCTCCCTGGTTGCCGAAGGAGAATGTCCGGTATTCCTATGCGTGGATCAAAGGCGCGGCCGGCCCCGCCTCGACCCAGCAGGTGAAGAAATTCACCAATGGCATCAAAGAGGAGATGCAGCGCCACGGCGTGGCCGGTGAGAAACTCGGCGTCGACTTCATCGACATCAACATGATCAAGATCTTCGAGGAGGAGGGAGTCTCGTGGGAAGACGGCATGTCGCCGATGATGCAGGCCCGTGCGGTCAAGAATGTCGACGAGCAGGAATGCATGCGCATCGTCGGTGCCATTGGTGACGCGGCGCACTGGGAGACGATGAAGTTTCTTCGCCCCGGCGTGACCGAAAACCAGGTCACCGCCCACATCATGAAGTACCTCTACGACATCCCCGGCATAGAGGATGTGGAGGACGTGATCGTCTCGTCGGGACCAAATACCTGGCCGAACTGGCGCAATTTCTCCGACCGCATCATCCAGCCCGGCGACATCGTCTTCATGGATCTCGCGGCGCTCACCTGGAACGGTTACAAGTCCTGCTACTACCGCACCTATTGTGTCGGCAAGGAACCCACGCAAGAGCAAAAGGACACCTATGCGACCGCACTCGAATGGCTGTACGATTCAATCGGCGCGGTGAAAGCCGGAACGACGACGCGGGAGATTGCCCTCAAATGGCCATCGGCAAAGGACGCCTGGGGCTATGAGGAGGAGGACCAGGCGGCCGCGAATCTATGGGGTCATGGCCTCGGCCTTGCCCAATACGATCCGCCGGTCATCTCGCGCATCTGGTCGCTTGACCATCCCGTCGAGATCGAGGCGGGTATGACCTTCGCGCTGGAGACCCAGCATGGCCAGCAGTTCCGCTACGGGGTGCGCATCGAGGAGATGCTGATCGTCCACGAGGACAGCATTGAAATCATCTCCAACTTTCCCGTCAAACAGATAACGGTCGTCGATCCGATAGCCGGTTACGGTGATCACGTTCGATAGGTGCCTGGGTGAAGGGCAGGGGCCAAGTGGTGTCGATGGCCATCGCGCCCGGCCCTGTTGCCGCATTCCCGCTCATCTGTTGAAACGGCAGAAGACTCAGGGCGCCGGCGGTTTTGGAATCTATGTGGGACTCATTGAGCGATGCCGCAGAAATTCATTGTTTCACTTTCTTCCCCTGATGCGCTTCGGGATGACCTCGTCGGACCGAAAACGGCAAATTTGGCCGCACTCAGTCAAATCGGTTTGCCGACGCCTGGCGGCTTTTGTCTCACCGCGAATGCCTATCAGGCGCAACTCGCCCATCTGGATTTGACGGCCGCCGTAGAGCGATTTGCGGATCTAGACGAGATGCAGCGGCAACGGCTGGCGATTGACATCCGGCTCGGCCTTTACGAGCAAGCGATCGCGCCTGCGCTCATCGAACTCCTCTTTGAAGCGTGGCATGACATGCGTAAGGACGGCGGGGAATTGACCGTGGTGCGCTCTTCCTCATTGATTGAAGACCGAGCCGGCGCCAATTTCGCCGGTCAGTTCGAAAGTTTTCTCGGGATCGGCAACGAGGCAGACTTCGTGACTGCGGTGCGCTCCTGTTGGGCGGCGATGTGGACCACCAATGTTCGGCGTTACATGGCCGACAATCAACTATTACCGTCGGACAGCGCCATGGCCGTTCTCGTCCAG
>CAYWBS010000420.1:0-3730 GCA_964456215.1 uncultured Hyphomicrobiaceae bacterium | reverse complement strand
GCTGCAAGCGCCCTCGACAGCTGCCGGACCCATTGCGATGAGGAAATGAACCAATTCTACACCCTTTACGCCGGGCGCATCGAGACCTTCCGCCAGACGCCTCCCGCGCCTGACTGGGACGGGAGCGCTTTCGCGGAGCGAAAATAATCCTACATAGAGCCAATCAGGCCGTCCCGCTTCAAAGGAGCTGATCCAGCAATGTCACAAACCGCGCTCAACATACTGACAATGATGACCTTGCTGGTGATCAAGCACGCCATTGCCGATTTCATTTTGCAGACCCCTTATCAATACAGGAACAAGGGACGCTACGGCCATCCCGGAGGGCTCGTCCATGCCGGCATCCACGGCGTTTTGACGGTCCCCGTTTTCGTGGTGACCGCGCCATCGACGGTTCTGGCCGGCGCCCTGATCATCGCCGCCGAGATCCTCATCCATTACCATGTCGACTGGATCAAGGATAATGTCATCAGGTGGCGCGGCTGGACGCCCGATCAATACAAGTTCTGGGTAACTTTGGGAATTGATCAGCTGGCGCACTATCTGACCTATATCGCAATCATCGCGGCGATCCTTCTTTATTGAATGAGACGTCAAGATCCGGAGCGGAGCTGAACAATAGGCGTCGCTAGCGGTTCTTCGATTCCAACATTTGCAAACGGGGTGCAGCACATGGGATGCAAATGTTGGAATCGAACCACTAGGACATTACATGGCTGCCCGGCCATGGGAACGGACGCGCTCGACGGCTCGCGTCCACGCTCCGTAACGCTCCTCTCTCTCTGCCTCGCTCATCGCCGGCGTGAAGACTCGTGATGCCTTCCAGAGCCGGGAGAGTTCGTCCTCGGAGCGGAACAGCCCCGCCCGGCGGCCCGCGTGAAAGGCCGCGCCGAGCGCAGTCGTTTCCGCGACCGAAGCGACTTCAACCGGCAGGCCGGCGATATCGGCCAGGAATTGCATGAGCCAGGCATTTGCCGTCATGCCGCCATCGACGCGCAGGCTGGCGGGCGCGGCAAGCGAGGCCGCCGCCAGATCCCTGGTTATCGCCTCCAGGAGGTCGCGCGTCTGAAAGGCCACGCTTTCGAGGCCGGCGCGCACGATCTCGGCTTTCGAGGAAGCGCGGGTAAGCCCAAGGATTGCGCCCCGGGCATCGGCATCCCAGAAGGGCGCGCCAAGGCCCTGAAAGGCGGGGACGAGATGCACGCCGGAACGGTCATCCGCCGCGCGCGCCAGATGTTCGGTTTCGGCGACATCCTTGAATAGACCGAGATTGTCACGCAGCCATTGGATGGTCGCGCCGGCCATAAAGATTGAACCTTCGAGCGCATATGTCCGCTTGCCGTCAAGCTGATAGGCGATCGTGCCGAGCATCCGGTTCCGAGAAGCGACTTTTTCCGAGCCGGTGTTGACAAGTATGAAACAGCCGGTGCCATAGGTCGCCTTTATGGAACCCGGCTCAAAGCAGGCCTGTCCGAAGGCGGCCGCCTGCTGGTCGCCGGCAACCCCCATAACCGGGATAGCGCGGCCAAAATGCTCCACTGCGGTCTGACCGTAATCGGCTTGGCAATCGCACACTTCCGGCATGGTCTCCGGCGCAATCCCGAACCTTCGCAACAGCCCGCCATCCCAGCGCCCGGAGCGGATATCCAAAAGCATTGTCCGGCTGGCATTGGTTGCGTCCGTGAGATGGCGGCCGCCATTCGTCATTTTGTAGATCAGCCAACTATCGACGGTGCCGAAACAGACCTCTCCATCGCGCGCCCGCCTTTGGATCTCAGGCTGGTTATCAAGGAGCCAGGCGAATTTTGTCGCCGAGAAATAGGGATCTATCAAAAGTCCGGTCTTCTCGGTAATTTCGGCTTCGAGCCCCTCGCTGCGCAAATTCGCGCAGAGTTCAGCGGTCCGGCGGTCCTGCCACACAATGGCGTTGTGAAGCGGAACGCCCGTTCTCCTGTCCCACACGACCGCGGTTTCGCGCTGATTGGTAATCCCGAGAGCCGCGATCGAGCCGTCATCGGCGGCCTCGGCGACTTTCCTGCCGACGTCTCGAACGGCATGCCAAATCTCGTCCGGATCGTGCTCCACCCAGCCTGGTTGGGGATAGATCTGTTTGAGCGTCTCGGCCGCCAGAGCCGCCGGACGCCCCTCGACGTCAAACAGAATCGCCCGCGTCGATGTGGTTCCCTGATCTATGGCAAGCAGATAGCTGTCCCGAGCCACGACGGCGCCCTCCCCTCAGAGATTGTCCGCACCGGTCTGCTCGGCAATCCAACTAAAAAAATCCGTATCGCCGCCGCCGACATTGAGAACGAGCAGCGCCGGCGTATCGTAGGGGTGGAGTTCCCTTGCCCGCTTCAGAAGCGCCTCCTGCAGGCCCGTGCGCGTCTTGATGATCATGGCGGCTTCTTCCGCCTTTTCGCGCTTTCCTTGCCAGTCGTAAATCGCGGTCATTGCCGGAAAAATATTCACGCACGCCGCCAGCCGGCTTTCGACAAGAAGGCCGCCAACCCGTTCCGCCTCCTCTTTTGACGGCAAAGTTGTATATACCAGAATCGGTTGATTTTCATTCTGCATAGGGGCCGCCTCCCATTCAGCTCGCTTACTCGTGCCAAGAGCGTTTATAGTGCCTCCTCGAACCGCCAGGGCCAAGAGCGATGTTGAAAACTCGGGATTTCACCAAAATCGGCATCGTCGCGAGCGACTCGGAAGAGGCGCGCGCCGCGAAAGCGCGGCTTACGGCACGTTACGGCAACACCGATCCGAAGGAAGCCGACGCCATCATAGCTCTTGGCGGTGACGGTCATATGCTGCAAACGCTGCATCGGTTCATGAATAACGAAATATCGATTTATGGAATGAATTGCGGTTCCGTTGGTTTTCTCATGAACGAATATGCCGAGGACTGCCTGCCGGACCTGTTGGCAAAGGCCGAAATCAACGTTATCCACCCGCTGCGCATGATCGCCCTGGACCAGAACGGTGTGGAGCACGAAGCTTTGGCGATTAACGAAGTCTCGCTCTTCCGGCAGCGATATCAGGCCGCCAAGCTCAGAATCGCCGTCGATGACAAGGTCAGAATGGAGGAACTCATCTGCGACGGCATTCTGATCGCGACGCCCGCAGGGAGCACCGCCTACAATCTTTCGGCCCACGGACCGATCCTGCCCATCAATGCCCCGCTTCTCGCATTGACGCCCATCAGCCCGTTTCGCCCACGGCACTGGCGGGGTGCAGTTCTGCGCAACGACGCAAAAGTCAGGGCCGAAGTCCTTGAAGCCGATAAGAGGCCGGTCAGCGCCGTTGCCGATCATACGGAAATAAGACACGTCATATCGGTTGAAGTCGAGGAAGACAGCTCGATCGATCTTTATCTCATGTTCGATCCGGGCCACGCCCTCGATGAGCGCATCATTTCCGAACAGTTCCGCTATTAGTCTCCCGCGACGATCAGCTAACTTTTGATCTGATACCCAGTCTTGAAGATCCACCACACAGTCACGAGGCATATGGCGAGAAATACCATCGTTATCGCCAGGCTTATGCCGACGCTGACATCGGCGATCTCGTAGAAACTCCAGCGGAAGCCGCTGATCAGGTAGACGACCGGATTGAACAATGTCACCGTCTGCCAAAACGGTGGCAGCATGTTTATGGAATAGAAACTGCCGCCAAGAAAGGCCAAAGGGGTGATGACGAGCAGCGGTACGATTTGCAGCTTCTCAAAACCGTC
>CAYWBS010000419.1:0-3742 GCA_964456215.1 uncultured Hyphomicrobiaceae bacterium | reverse complement strand
TGAGCTGCGCGCCGCAGTTCCACATCCGGTTTAATAGAAAAGTCGTCGACCTCATTCCAAGGCACACCCTTTTCACCGGACCCCCCAAGCGAACCTGCCGCCAGCGGGTGCACCGGCCCTTTCTGTATGACCTTTGTTGTTTGCAAGCTCAAGTCTAATTTTTGCGACCAGGCAAAGAACCGAATGATAACGGCAATTCCGATTGACCTTGGGGGCTGGCGATAAAACGAAGGAATTCGTGCAAGCACCGCGGCACGGACGAATGGCCGGACTACTAGCCGGCGACCGCGACCTTGAACACCTTTTGTCCGGCGCGGTAGGGAACCGGAGATTCATTGCCGAGGACGACGCGGCCATTCTCGACGACCCGGACGTAAAGGCCGCACATGTTGGGCCCGCGGCACTTGTCCAACTGGGCGCGATCGGCCGGAAGCGAAATGCGCACGCTCTGGTCCGCCTGCGAAATCCGGACGGCATCGCCGGCGATCGGCAGCGGATCGACGACCCCTTTGGACGTGTCCGCAAGGGTGACGACGATCAAGCTGCCGCGGGGCAATTGGTCCTGGCCGGAAGCTGTGACGATGACTGTCAAAGTGGCGTCTCCAGCGCGGGCGCCCGGCGCCTCGGGGAGCAGAGCAAGTTGGTTCGATGCGCAGGCCGCAAGCGTCGT
Organism: uncultured Hyphomicrobiaceae bacterium; assembly: GCA_964456215.1. Classification (GTDB taxonomy): domain Bacteria; phylum Pseudomonadota; class Alphaproteobacteria; order Rhizobiales; family BFAS01; genus MnTg02. Next base: position 3,072 of record CAYWBS010000419.1, on the reverse strand, counting down.
GGCGAAAAACGCGCGGCCGCAGATATTGGCGGCCACCGGCAGAGAACTAAAAATCCGGTTGAGCAGCGAAGTTTGTCCGCTTCCGCCATCCAATGCGCCCGGTCCGCCGCAATTCATTTCATGCCCCCCAAAAAGTTGTGTCGCCGCATATGCAAGGCAAAACGGCAAAATAAGGCGAAGGCGGGGCGGCTGCCGAAAGAGGCCAATGTTCGATTTGGCGCGGCGCTGGGTGGCGTTCGCGTTCGCGGACGATGGGGCGCGATTATTTGACGGACACGCAGGTGCAGGTCGCTTTCGCAAACACGGCGTTCGAAACACTGCCGAACGACGATCCGCCTGATTCGCTCGCGCCCCGGCAGCCCATGACAATGGTGCTGGCCCCGGTGCTCTTGTGCGCAAGCAGGATGGTCACGGCCGGCTCACCCGCTTCGATGGCCAGAATATCGGCTTCGAGACCGCGCCGGAGAACCCTGCCGGCGGCCTCCGCCAGTACTTTTTCGCCGACCGCCTTGAGCAGTTTGACGGGGACCGGACCGGACGCGGCGCCCGTGGCCGCTTTCAGCGCCGCTTTCAATTTCGGGTCAAACGTTTTGGCGGCCGCCAGACCGAGAAGGTCGCCGGCCTTCTTGCCTTCGGCGAGAACGTGGAGAAGTGCGATGCGGCCGTCATATTTCTCCGCCAGGTCGCAAGCGATGTAAAGCGCCTTCAGGGCATGCTCCGACCCGTCGACCGGCACAAGTATCGTGTACATGGCGATCCTCCTTCGAGTCAGGCGGCGTTCGCCCGGCTCCGGCGCGTGCCGCTCCGTGGGGCCATTCGTTCTTCAATTTGTACGCTGAATTTTGGCTCCGCAGCACGCGGCGCCGGCGCCGGATGCCGTCATCCCACTTTCGCACATAGACTACGCACACAGCCGGCCCGGCGCAATTCCCTTTCCGCGGGCCAATGGCCAAAAATTCGCTTTGTTGCGCTGCCGCTCAGGCGCCCGTATATCCCTTCGGAGCCGGCGGCCGGAACGGACATGATTACGCGAGGACGCGAGGGAAGAACCGATGAAGATGACAAAAGTCACGCCTATCCACGCCGGACAGTTTTTGTTTGCGCGCATTGAGGCAGCATAATTGTTGACTTCCGCCAATTCGAAGGATTAGACGGAGCGACTGCGCGCGCCGTGGCGACGCTGCCGGCGCTTGCCTTTTTTCCGAAGCCGGGACGCTCAGGCGAAAGGATCCGCTTCAGTATGCCAACCATCAAAGCCGCCATCCTGCCGGTCACCCCTCTCCAGCAAAACTGCACACTGATCTGGGATGAGGAGACCGGGAAAGGGGCGGTGATCGATCCGGGCGGCGACGTGGCGCGCATCCGCGAAGTCATTGCCGAGGCCGGCCTGGAGCCCGAGAAAATTCTTTTGACCCATGGTCATATCGACCATGCCGGCGGCGCGGCGGCGCTACGGGAGGCGCTGGCCGTACCGATCGAAGGTCCACACATAGCCGATAAGTTCCTGCTTGACTCCCTGGCCAGGTCGGGAGCCGCATACGGTATTGCCGATGCCCGCGATGTCGAGCCGGATCTCTGGCTCGACGAAGGGGATCAGGTGATGATCGGCCCGTTCGCCTTCGACGTACTGCATTGCCCGGGTCATACGCCGGGTCATATTGTTTTCGTCAATGAGGATGAGAGGCTCGCCCTGGTCGGCGACGTCCTCTTCAAAGGATCGATCGGCCGTACCGACTTTCCCTATGGCGATCATGACACGCTGATTGCCGCGATCACCACCAAACTCCTGAGGCTTGGCGACGATATGGCCTTTATCTGCGGACACGGAGACCCGGGCACGATTGGTGAGGAAAGAGCCAGCAACCCATTTCTCGCCGGCCGTCGCTCAGGCCTGAGCTGCGGGTGACCGGAACGAAGTGTTACGGGGAGTCAAGGACGGCTGGCGGCCAGGGTGGGAGCTTTTTAGGTGGTGACCGCCAACCGCCCTCTTGTGGGACGCGTGTGATTAGTTTTTGTCCATCACACAATTTTCAGTTTGACGTCCCACTTTTCTCAATCGCCACGCGAAACCACGCCGGACCTGATTCCGGCGCTCATGCGACGCTTCGCGAATCGCGAACGAATCTTCCATCAAGGGGAGGAGATTTCATCGTGAAAATGGCTTGAAGATGTTTTGTGCGAGGCGAAAGAAAGAAAAATCGGAAATTTTGATCAATATAGCGGCGATTCAGAAACAATCATCAAGAGAAAGAGATCCCTCTGTGCATCATCTGAAGTACATTCATGTTATGTAAAATTATTATGGAAAATATCAGAGCCGTTTCTGAAAATGCCGCCGCGACACTATGGCACTTGCTTATAGGACCCGTCAGCGGAGGCCCGAAATTCGACAGCGCTTCGGGGGGTGTCCGCCAATAGCGGCGCCCAGGCGGCAACGCACGGACGGCGCGCCAGAACCTGCGCAAATCGAGAACGGATTTCTCAGCCGCTTCCGGGCGCGGCGGGCAAAACTCCCTTGACCGGCACGATCAAGCCACCGGTTTGCAGCGCTGCCAGACTTCGACTTCCGGCGTCTTTTCCGCCTTCATTTTGTCTTGTCTCATCACGTGAACGGTTTCCTCGTTCTCCAGGATCATCGACAAGATCGTGCCGGCATCCGGATCGCCCTCCGGAACGGTGTAGGAAAATGTGTGGCGTGTATATTCGCCCATAAGCAGCTTACCGGTCGGCGTGACGATCTGCGGTCCGTTGATCGACATGTGCCGGCCGTCCTTGAAACACCAATCGCCGTCGATGACGTCGGCTCGGGCATGGCTTGATAATAAGATGCTTGCGGCGACGGATAGTCCCAAAACACAGATTGCGTATCTCAAAATCATATCCGGCTCCAACTTCTGATCTGCTTTTTCGATTTGCTCTTTTGACATCCGAATAGTCGGCAAAAGTGAAAAAAACGCAGTCCTAAAGGCAAACCGTCATTTCATTTTAAAGTTCCCGTTCCAGCGCAGCACGGAGCGGCCTTCCGCCATCTGGACGAGCCACTCGGATTTTCCCTGGCCGGTCATGCCTTGA
>CAYWBS010000418.1:0-3754 GCA_964456215.1 uncultured Hyphomicrobiaceae bacterium | reverse complement strand
ATTAACATGGGGGGGGGGGGGGCAAACCCCGCTCGGCAGTGGGTACGGCAGCCTGTAGGTTGGGTAGAGCAAAGCGAAACCCAACACGGCGATAGCAGCAATGATGGGTTTCGCTGGCGCTCAACCCATCCTACGAACTACGAACCCACCGCCGGATCGGGTTTTAAATCCGATCCGGAACGTTCATGCCGGGCCGGGAACGTAGACCGCCCATGGCATGAACAATGCGCGCGGGGTTCAAACGCCGCCCGGTGCGGGAATGCTGGGCTGACCGGAATCCAAAGCGCCAACCCAACCCCAAAGTCCGCCCTGGAAATTTTTCACATTTTCGGGCAAGTGTTGCGATACCATGGGGCGCATGAGCAATCGAACAGGAACGGCAGGGCAGGGCGGGGAAACCGCCGCGCCCGAAACGCTGCCCGACGGCAAGAAGAAGCAAAGGACAAAGAAATATAAGGACCGCGGCTGGCTGCGCCGGCAATTCAAGGTGCACAGGCATGGCGGCTGGCTGCTCTATTTCTGGCACGGCATGCGCTGCCAGACCTGGTGGCGGCTTCTGCGGCGCGGCAATTTCGACGTCACGCTCAATTGCACGCCGAATATCTTCACCGTTACCCTGTTCACGCCCGTCAATTCGGTCCTCTACAGGATATCGGAGGCGCTCTACGCGCGCCGGGTCGAGCAGACCGGGCTCAAGGAGCCGCTGGTCTTTGTCCTCGGCCATTGGCGGTCCGGCACCACCCTTCTCCACGAGCTCATCTCTTGCGATCCGGCCTTCGGCTATCCGAACACCTATGAATGCATCTTTCCGGACCACTTTGTGCTGACCGAACGGGCGATCGCGCGCTGGTTCGACGTATTCCTGCCGAAAAAGCGTCCGATGGACAACATGAAGGCCGGTTATGACCGTCCCCAGGAAGACGAGTTCGCGCTCTGCAATTTGGGAGTGCCGTCGCCCTATATGTTTCTCGCCTGGCCCCGCCACGGCCCGGTGGATGAGGACTATCTGGACCTTCGGAATATTTCCGCCGCTGACCGCGATGCCTGGATCGCGCACCTCACGACCTTTCTCAAGCGCCTGACATACGTGCAGAACAAACCGCTTATCCTGAAGTCACCCACGCATACGGCGCGGATACGCACACTCATCAAGGCCTTTCCGGACGCTCGCTTTATCTATATCGCCCGCGATCCCTATAAGGTCTATCCGTCGACGATCAATGTCTGGAAAACGATGAATTCCGTCCAGGGTCTGCATAATCCCGCGCACGATGATGATTGGCTCGGCGACTTTGTCATGAAGTCGTTTTCTCATTTGTACCGGGCCTACGCCGAAGACCGGAACCTGGTGCCCGGGGAAAATCTTGTCGAAATCAAATACGAGGATCTGGTCGCCGATCCCAAAGGCAATGTCGAGCGCATCTACCGCCAGCTTCGCCTTGGCGATTTTTCCCGCGCCGAGCCCCATATTTCCAGCTACCTCGGCGAGACAAGGGACTATCAGCCCAACGAATGGGAGCTGACGGCTTCGACGCGCCGGGAAATCGCGGCTGAGTGGGCGGACTATATCGACTATTTCGGCTATGGAATGCGGGCGGCGGACGACGACCGGCTGGAGGCCTCGCGATCAATTGGCGCGCGCAAGGAAACGGGACCGGATAGCGGAGGCCGCTGAGCCTTGAAGGGCGGCCGCTCGGCATACGGCATCACGCAGGCAAGCAAAAACGGACAAGAGTTCATTGATCGAGCGGATTATTTCCGGCGGACAAACGGGCGTCGACCGCGGCGCGCTCGATGCCGCATTGCGGGCGGGCGTTGGCGCCGGCGGCTGGTGCCCGCGGGACCGGATCGCCGAGGATGGCGCCATCCCGGCGATCTACCCTTTGCGGGAAACCGAAAGTTCGACCTACACCGAACGCACCGCGCGAAATGTCCTCGATTCCGACGGCACGCTCATTCTCAGCAATAGCCATACTGTCACCGGCGGCACGGCATTCACGAAGTATGTCGCGGAGCAGAATGGCAAACCATATCTGGTGGTCGATCTGTCGTCGGACGTCGATCCGCATGCGATCATCGGCTGGCTTGAAAGCGAGAATATCAAGATCCTGAATGTTGCCGGTCCGCGCGAAAGCCAGAATCCCGGCATTCGGGATCTGGCGGATGACCGCATCACCGCGATATTGCGCCAAATGTAACCCGCATCGCCGGGCGCGGTTCGTTACCGCGTCTGGAACGTCCATGTCATCGACGCGTGACGCCGGCGCCTCATCCGAATAGCAGTGCGCACCGCTATTTGCCTTTGACGTCAACCCTGACCGTCTGCGCGGCGCCGGAGTCGGCTCCTTCGGCGTCCGTCACGACAACATCGAAGCTGGCGCGGGTCGCTTGCGAGCCGTTATGCACGAAGAAGATCTTTCCGGCCTCGATGTCGGCCTGCGTGAATTTTTTGACCGGCGTTGTCAGGGCGCCTGCCCGGGCAATGAACCCATTGGCGGCGTTCGAGACCGTGTAGGTCAGGTCCTCGGCAACGTCATCGGGATCGACGGCGGTCAGATCCGTGGTGGTGATGGCGACGGATCCGCCCTTTGCAACCTGGAGGTCGAAATCGCCGGCAAGCGTCGGCGGAACGTTACGAAACTCGGCGCTGAGAATGCCGCCGGGCTCGACGGCGACCTGGCCATATTCGACCTTGCCGTTGACCGTGCCGGTGCTGCGGACGCTGATGAGGTTCTTGACAAAGGCGTGCCCTTGCAAAGTCCCGTGAATTTCGGCGCTATCGGTTCTGACCGTGCCGTGCAGTCTGCCGTCCTTGTGAACAAGCACAACCTCCGACGTCACCTCGCCTTCGACATAGCCGTGGACCTCGAGCAGCCGGCAATTGCGGATTTCGCCGCTGATCATTGTGTCCGACCGGACGATCAAGACGCCCCTGCCGACGGCGGCGTCCCGGCCGTAATCCGGCCCGTATCCCCGGCCGGGCAAAGTCGCGGAAATTCCCGGGCCCTGGCGGCGCTGATCCATGCCCCCCGGCCTGGACGTGCCGAGACCGGAACCGAATTTTGGTTTTTTGTCTGGGTCACCTATGAAGGTCATGAAATTCTCCTTACACCGCAACCTGATGAAACATCGCAACGGCCACTTCGCGCATCTTCAAATCGGACATTCGAGGACCGTTGATAACGAGACCGTTGTGAGACTGTAAACCGCCCGGCCGGCGATGGTCATTGCCCGAATTCCGGCCAGTTAAGCAAAAGTGGCGCTCGGATTACAATCGCCGATTGATTAAGAATTAATACCAAGCGCCATGGATGACGACTCAATTCTGAGACCGCCCCGGATTTCGGCGTGGATAGGCCGTAAAGTGTGTTGTCACGGTCTCATGCGCCGCCTCCGGACTTGATGAGTGGCGCCGCCGCGCGGCAATCCGCGCTTGCCATCGGTTGTTGAGAGACATAGGCTAAAAACAATCGCGTGCGGCCGGCGGCGTAATCTATTTCGAAACAGCAAATGATTTGTCCGGCGTGAAGGGCTCGTCGGCACGGCAGCGCAACAAAAACCGACAATTCACGCTCGAGAATTTTGTCAATGCCAAGGGAGGAAATACCATGGCAAAAACCGTTGCTATGCAGGTGAACGGCAAGCCGAGCACCGTCCGTGTCGATGACCCGGACATGCCGCTGCTTTATGCCCTGCGTAACGACCTTGAACTGCATGGGCCGAGATTCGGCTGCGGACTGGGCCAGTGCGGCGC
>CAYWBS010000417.1:0-3764 GCA_964456215.1 uncultured Hyphomicrobiaceae bacterium | reverse complement strand
CGCGGCACCTTGGGAATCCCCAATCGATTCTATCAAGATTGATCACGCTCTAGGGATCGCGACCGTCGCGAAACTTAGTTGAGAAAGTCGTCGGGTGTCCTACCTGTTTTTCGCGCCATTTCCTCCGCCGCCAGATAGTCTTCCGTCGTACGTATCCTCGGCCGCTCGCCAGACTTAAAAGGATCGTTCGATTGTTCCGCCATGATTTCGACCCGGCAATTGTCGCACATTTCAATAAGTCTGGCCTGATCTTCGGTTTGAAACATCGAATGTTTACCCTTGAGTTCGGCAATGACCCGTTCAACCGTTGTCTTGGCGCCAATGACCTTGCCGCACCGCACGCAATTGAAGGGCTCGGCCTCGTTAAGCACTTCCGCGGTCATGGCCGCGGGCGTGAAATTATAACGGGGCTCAAGCGAAATGACTTTCTCCGGACATGTCACCTGGCAGAGGCCGCATTGGACACAGGCCTGCTCCGTGAACCGGACTTGCGGCAGGTCCGGATTATCCGACAAAGCCGCCGCCGGGCAAGCCCCCACACAGGCCAGACAGAGCGTGCAGCCTCGGGTATCGATATGTAGCCGGCCGTAGGGCGCTCCAGCGGGCAACGCCAGGATCTCCTGGCGACTGGGGGCGGCTTCATTCAGCTTTCCCAATATGGTGCGTGCAATATCGCGCTTGTTGCCGACGGCGTCAAAAGTCAGCGGACGGCGCGACGCTTTTGCCGGCAGCTCGTAAAGCGCGGTTTCGACGGCATCGGGATCGCTTTCGCTGATAATTCTGGCGCCCGCGACGTCATAATCCATCGCTTCCATGATGGCATTGACGAGCTCGATCTGACCGTCGAGCGCGGCCAGCTCGTCACGCAGTTTTGGGGAGACAAGGAGTACAATGCCATTGGCGCCGCTGGCGAACGCTCCAGCCAGGACCTCATGGCCGATCTGCGTAACGGTGAAGACCGAGATCGGCAGAACATTTGCGGGCAGGCCGCGTCCGAAGCGGGCAATTGCCGAAATCAGGCTGCTGCCATGGCCGTCATCGTGAAAAAGGAGGACCGGATCTTTGCCGCCGGCGTTCAAATAGGTCGAGATCAAAAGCTGCGCGCGCTTGAGTAGGCCGGCGCGATCGGGATAGGCGTAGCTGACGGCGCCTGTCGGGCACACGGCGCTGCAATTGCCGCAGCCGCCGCAGATGCCGTGATCAATCAGGACCGTGTCACCGTTTGACGTTATCGCGGAGACGGGGCAGTTGTCCAGGCAGTTCGTGCAACCGACCTTGCCGCTGCGGCCATGGGCGCAAATTTCCGCGTCATAGGTGACGTATAGCGGTTTCTCGAATTCCCCGACAAGATCAGAGATCTCGAACATTGCTTGCGCAACGGCGGCGGGATGGTCCGGATCAACATGGAAATAACCGTCACGGCGATCGGGGGCGGGAAAAAGCGGAGAGCCGCCGGACATGTCGAAAATCAAATCACAGCTCGAGGTCGCGCCATCGCGCGCCATGATAAAGCTGAGCTCCGATCTCGAAGACGCGACCGCGGACGCGTAATCGTTCACCGTAATCTCGAAACCTCCGAGCGTTCCCGTAGCGCGCACGATCCGGCCTTTGTAAATAGGAACATTGACGGTGGTTGGTGGCACGACGTCCGCGGAATCCGTGAGGATCAACGAAACGCTCAGCCGTCTCGACAGTTTGTCGGCGACTTCTAGCGCGCCCTGGCCGGCGCCATAGACCAGACACACACCTTCCGATTTGAGCGTCGTCAGCCCGGCAGGCTTGGGCATGAAACTGGCTTCGGAAAGCAGCGCGGTTATCTTCGGAATGGCGGCCGATTTCTTTTCGCACCAGCCGGCCCGCTCGCGAATATTGACGAAGGAGAGTGCGGACTTTCCGGTCTCTTCCGCGATCTCGCTGAAAAGTGGGGCTTCCTGCGTGCACGCTACGAGAAGAGGCGTTTCATCCGCAAGCGCCTTTTGGTATGCCTCGATTTGGCTGCGGCAGAGATGAGTATAAATAACGGGCTCGTCGGCGAGGCCGAGACCTGCCTTGAGCTTTTTGGCATCGAGGTCCATGGTCCGTTCGCAGTTGCATATGAGAATCCGGGCGTTTTTCATATTGAGAACCATTTGCAGGATGACATGATTGATCTAATCTGAAAGAAATTCAATCAAGTCAATAACTTAACAACAGGGGTGGTGCACTTTAATGGAAAGCGTAGTATTGTTGTACCTTAAAGTTCCGTAATGACGCTAGGTGTCGATTGTTGAGCTGCCTCAACTGCAGGAGGAAATGCCGATGACTGGGTCGGTTTCGATTCCGGTTGGGGTCATCATCGTGCGACAGGAAATCGATCATCCGTGGCAGGATCACGTATGGCGTCCTGTTTGCATCCTGCCCGGCGCGCCGACGGGTGGCATCAATATCATGCCGCGACGCTTCCTCTTGAGCTTTTTCGCAAAGAGACGGAAGCCTATCTCTATAATCTCGGAAACCGGGAACCGGCGATTTACGTCGTTCTACGCGAAGTCGAGGAGGACGGGGCGCCCCACCCGATAGAGGTCCATCTGGTCACGGCTTCGCCGTTCGAGGCACAGGATTATCTTGATTCCGGGGAAGACGTGGTGGAGCCCGTGGCGATGCCCGATGATGTCAGGGCGTGGATCGAACGGTTCGTCGAAGAGCACCACGAAGAAGAGAAGTTCTTCAAGCGCCGCCCGGAAAAAATGGATCTTGATGAGCATAAGTTCGGTCAGGAGCCATTGGTTGAATTGAGAAGGCGCATGCAAAACGGAAGCACCGGCAATGGCTGAACGAAGTGACGAATTTCTTCGGCGCTGGTCGAGGCGCAAGTCGGAATCCCGCGACAATCTGCGCAGTAGAACCGAGGCCGGTGCGGAAGGCGGGCGGGTGCCCGCCGTAGCCGAACGCGAGCAGGAGACGGAGGACGGCACCGAGACGGCGCGCCTGGCGGAGGGGCCGGATGGCAGCGTTGCCCGGCCCGCACCCGAAAAGGAACTCACTGAAGAAGATTTCGATCACGTCGATTTTGACGCGTTGGATTATAACTCTGACTTTCAGCAGTTCATGGGCAAGGGGGTTCCCGAGGCAATCCAAAGAAAAGCGCTCCGCAAACTGTGGCAGTCCAATCCGCTCCTCGCCAATATCGATGGCCTGAACGATTATGACGAGGATTTCACTGACGCGGCGCTGGCAGTCGATGCAATCAAGACGGCCTACAAAGTAGGACGCGGCTATCTCTCCGATGAAGAATTGGAAGAGATGAGCAAGATCGGGAAGGTCGAGGCGGATGGCGACGGTTCCGGCGATATTGTCGAAACCGCGGATGAGGGGACTGGCGAAAGCGATCCGCCGGAAGATCGAGGAGACCGATCCGCGGAGAAAGACTCGCGGGGCGCGCGTGACGACGTGTCAAAAGCTATGCTGGAAACCGATCAAGGCGCGGGATCGCGGGACGACGACGGAAAGGGTTCCGAGACGACATGAAATTCCGTGAGCGCACGGTGGCAGGCCGGGCCCGCGAATACCAGCCGGTTCATCCCGATATCAGATCACGGCGCCGCGACGGTTGGCCGGAGGTGATCACCGGCGCGCGGGGATGTCCAGAGTTTCATCCGCCAAATGTTGCCGGAGCATCTCCCGGTACTGCTCGACCATATGGGTAACGAATTTTTCATGCTCTTCGACTTCGAGAATTGATTTGGCGACATAGGCATTGTAGCGCGCGGCAGCATATAGAAACG
>CAYWBS010000416.1:0-3778 GCA_964456215.1 uncultured Hyphomicrobiaceae bacterium | reverse complement strand
GTTCTTTGTAACGCTCGCCCCTGGCCATCATGGCCCAAGCCATTCTGGCGAGCTTGTTAGGAGCATGCTTGAAGGTCGCAGAAACGATTCGCCATGGCGAAGGCATGAGAGCAGCCGCCGAAGCTGCAACCTCCGGAGACTTCGACGCGATAGTGGCTGCGGGCGGTGATGGCACCGTGCATGACGCAGCCGCGGGTCTTCTCGGTGGTACCGTACCCCTCGGCATCATTCCAATAGGCACGGCGAATGTCTTTGCCCGCGAGATTGGTCTGTCGCATTCACCAGAATCCGTAGCGCGCACGCTGCAGAGCGGTAGCGTGAGGACGATTCCAGTAGGTGAGGTGAACGGGCAACCATTTTTGTTTGTCGTTGGCATCGGCTTTGACGCCGAGGCCGTCCGCAGGTTTGAAACGGCGGGCACTCGCAAGTTCGGTCAAGCCGGCTTCGTGGCACCTCTTCTGCAGGCGCTCTGGTCCGATCGAAACCAATCGCTGCGCATCACCACTGATCGCGGGAAAAGTGACACGGAGTGGGTAGTCATAACGAGGGCGCGGCGCTATGCCGGCGGCTTCATTCTATGCAAAGAGGCCGATCTCATACATACCAATTTTCATGTGCTGCGCTTCGCCGGGCGCAGCCCGTTAATTCGTATTCGGCAACTCGCGGCACTCGCTTGCGGCCTTGTCCGCTATGATCCAGACGTGACCATTGAGGCAGCGGAATGGGTCCGAGTGGAGAGCGATGCGACCGTACCTGTTCAGGTTGATGGGGAGATCCTGGGGGCATTGCCCGCTATGATTAAACTCCATTCAGAGCGCTTACAGCTCATCTTTACACGTGACCCTGATCGCAACTAATGCGCCATGATCAGTACCTTGCTCTGCCAGACGACGCAAAGAAAGAACGAGCTTTGAGAGAGCCGGCCAAAACGTGTCTTGTCCTGCATAAGAAGGCTTGCACTAGGCCCCAGGTCGAGGCGGCTGTAAAACATGTCCAACAGTCAGGCATCGACGTTGATGTTCACATTCCTTGGAGCCGGAACGACCTGCAAAGGTTCGTCCGGCACGCCATCGAGGACGGCACCCAGCGGATAGTGGCCGGTGGCGGCGACGGCACCCTGAACGCCGTGGTCAATGCCATGATCAGGGGAGACAAAAGCCCGAACGCAGTGCTTGGAATCCTGCCGCTGGGGACAGCCAACGATTTTGCGAAGGGCGCCGATATCAACGCAACAGATCTGATCAGCGCGCTGGAGCTAGCATGCACCGGAAGCCCAACGAAGATCGACGTCGGACGGATGAATGACCAATATTTCATCAACGTGGCAAGTGCGGGTTTCGGCGCGGAAGTCACGGCGACCACTCCCGAGGACATAAAAAAGCTTCTGGGCGGCGCGGCTTACTCCATTATGGGTTTCGTCAAGGCATTTCAGCTTGAGCCCTATGAAGGACGGCTGATCCTTCCCGACGGAGACGTCAAAGAGGGATCAATGCTGATCATGGCGGTAGGCAACAGCCGCTTTGCCGGCGGAGGATATGAAGTCGCGCCCCAGGCCGTTCTGACTGACGGATTGCTAGATGTCGCCGTTGTCAGCGGCCTCCGGCCCGATAATCTCAGCCGCATGGTCGAAGAGTTAAGAGACCCGCAAAATCCCAGGAACGAGCATTTGCTATATCGCCAACTTTCAGCCTTCACGATCGAGACGGTAAAACCTCTTCACGTTAACCTCGATGGTGAGCCTATCGAGGGCACCCACTTCGAGTTTCGCTGCTGTCCGAAAGCCGTGTCTGTGGTCTTGGGAGAGATGCTGCATCGAGGCAGTGAAAGCTGACGCTATTGACACTACTAGGCCGTTGCCCTTCTCTACCCGGAGCAGGGCTAGCAAAGTGAAAAGAAATTGTCGCCGAGCTCGACTACTGCAAGGGATCCTTCTTGAACGCCTTCAATGTCGGAAAAGACATGCGATAGAGCGTTGGGTCGCCCTCAATCGTCAGATAGTAGGTGCCCTCCGGAAGGTCAGGTGCCACAAATCTCACGGCGGGGTTTTTGCTGTCGAGCTGTTCCAGCTTCGCCAGTCTTTTGCCATCTTGGTTGAGCAAATCGACCTTGAAGTCTTTCACTTGCCGATCCACGACCTTGCCGCCGTCCGGTGTGAATGTCAGCCCGGGAGCGGTCTCGATAACAAGCTCGAACGGGATCCCCTTTTTGCCGGTCCAGTCTAACATGAGCACTTCAAAGCAACCCGGTCCGTCGGCGATACAGTTCGGGTATCTCAGCTTGGTATAGGGATGAAAAAACTCAAAAACTTCACCCCCCAAACCAGGGCAGACGTTGACTTGCGGCGCTCCGAGCGGATCGGGTAAGAGCCGTGGCGGGGAACAATCTGGCGCGATCAAATCAGCTTGATTTCGCAACCAGGGCGGTGGGATGACACCAGCCTCATAAGCGCCGATGTCGCACTTGACAAACCCTGCGCCGGGAGTTGCAGGCATGGGGCGCGGCATGCCCCGCTGATCTTGGTCCGACCAGCAATAATTAGAGGCATCACGAGCGCGACTACCAGCCTCAAGTGCGTGTGTGGGTCCATTTGATCCGCCGTTATCCCTTAGCGGGTGCAACAACGGATCAATGTCGAGCGATCCCTCGATTCTGCAGGACCGGTATAGATCGATGGCGACATTATCAGGTCTCGCTCGACTTATCGGGGACGTTTGCCTGAATCTGCAGTTCGGCTGATCCGGATCGGTTATATTTTTTCCAATGATTGAAAACTCGACCTTCCATATAAAAGGCAATAGCAGCGCAGTAGTGTACCGAGTTTGTACACCGATTGGATTACCATGAGGAGCCTCGTTATCAGCAATCGTAACGCCGGTCAGCTTTATAGTAGGAATTTCAACGTCGTCGGTAAGGTGTATAGATATTCCACCATCGGCACTCGAACGATTGCCACTAATAGTAGTATTATCAATCTCTATAGACGATCCGTTAGTAATAAATGCAAGTCCTCCACCTACATTGCCAGCGGTGTTATTCACAATTGATCCTTGGGTCAGGCGAATAGTTCCGATTCCACTATCGTTAGTATCAATATAGATTCCACCGCCCCAAGTAGATCCATCTCCTGTTTTGTTATATTGTATAGTGAATCTCTCAAATAATGCCGCCGGAGTGTTTTCTGGCCACCGATATTCTAACTCAACCCCGCCCCCTTGGATTCGTGCCTCATTACTGCTTATCTCTACATCGGATCCATAACAGACAGCATTAAAGCACAATATACCACCGCCCCTATCATATCTTGATTTGTTTTGCCGAACTGAGCTTCTAATTAATGACAGTGTACTACCTCCACTTGCCAGTATACCACCACCCCCCAAGTCGGCAACGTTATCTCCTAACAATGATATTCTCCAAACGTGTAGATGATCCTAAGCTACGTATTCCACCACCGGAGCCCCCAATACCAGAGTCATTGGGGAGAGCATTCCCGCCCGTTACGGTCAGACTTTTAATAGAGACATCAGTCGTTTGTTGGTCATTCCTGTGTATTTCAATGACACGATCTTCCCCCGATCCATCAATGATCGTGAGTTCAGGCCCGTCGCCCTCGATGGTTACGCTGTCCGAAATATCGAGATCGCCGGTTTGCCCATCGTCTTCGTTTCTCCCGACCATAGACAGTTTATAGAGTCCTTCCGGCACAATGATCGTGTCTGGCCCAGGACGGGCATTCGCGGCGAGAATTGCATCGCGTAGACTGCATGCCGTCGCGGAA
>CAYWBS010000415.1:0-3780 GCA_964456215.1 uncultured Hyphomicrobiaceae bacterium | reverse complement strand
CACCGTGCCGACGGTCGAGCGCGGATTGCGGGAGGTCGTTTTCTGCTCGATGGAAATGGCCGGCGACAGGCCCTCGATGTGATCCACATCCGGTTTCTGCATCATCTCCAGAAACTGGCGCGCATAGGCCGAGAGGCTTTCCACATAACGGCGCTGGCCCTCGGCATAGATGGTGTCAAAGGCGAGCGACGACTTGCCGGAGCCCGAGAGCCCGGTGAAGACGATCAGCTTTTCGCGCGGCAGTTCAAGATGAACATTCTTGAGATTATGCTCGCGCGCGCCGCGTATTGAGATCACTTTATGCATATTAGAAACGCCTGCCCCGTTTCGAGGCCGATTATCGCCGGATTGGCCCGCCGCACAAGGGGGCTGATGAAAGCCGCTGTGGAGTGTTTTGCCGGCGGCGTCGAGACTGCAAAACGACGGGGGAGCGGCGCCCGCAGATCGCGGGCCGGCGGCAATTTTTCAATATGGCGTTTTTCTAAGGCCGGATCGCCGCCGCCTTGACCATTCTTTCGATCTGGCGGCTGCGCCTCTTCCAGGCTTCGGCGACAAGCCGTTTAAGGGGCGTCTCCGAGCACATGACCGGTGGATTTTCGGAAATATCAACGCAATCGGTCCAAAGCCCGCCGCGCTGGACAAAGACGCGTCCGCCGTTGTCGGTGATATAGATTTGCGGATTGGACGAATATTCGCCGTCCGCGGAATGGGTCAATTCCATTTCTTCTCCCGAACCGCCGAAGATCCGCCGCCATTGGTAACGGTTTTCCGGGTCAGGGCGGACAATATCCCACGCATTCCGCGAGTAATCCGACTTGTCGACGAGCATCAGCCGGGCGCCCGTTTTCGGCTGGGAAACGGTTTGCAGCGGCAAAGGTACGCCGGATGAAAATATGCTCGTCGAAACCCAGACCAGGATGAGCGCGGGAATACCAAGCGTGATGCCGGCAATCTCGGACTTCGGATTATTGATCATTGACAGAACGACAAAGATCAATATGCCGGCAAGGGATGCGATGAGGAGATAGTCCTGAATATTGGTGAACAGATTGACCGGATAGGAGGACTGTGGCGCGAAGACGATTCCCTCTTCCCGCCAATAGGTTTTCATAATCAACTTGGCCGCAACATTGCCGATCACCACTATCGACGTGGCAACGGCAATGAAGACACGCATGAAAAAGAACTTGTTCAACGTCGTTACGACTATAAAGGGACTTCCACAAACATCCTATATACACAGTTGTACCAGCCATGGTTGGCAGCACCAAGACGTTTTGGCGGACTGGTCCATGACCTAGTCATTTCATGGCTGCCAGGCGGTTCGGCATTCGCTATGAACATGGCACGCATTATTTTCCAGGACGTCCTAGAAATGAGGACCAAGATGGCTGAAATCTTGCCGAGCGAGATGAATGTGATCGAGATGGCCGGCCCCGGGGGCCCGGAGGTCTTGCGGCCTGGCAGGCGCGCCTTGCCCGACCCGCAGGCGAACGAAGTCTTGATCAAGGTGACCGGCGCCGGCGTCAACGGCCCCGACCTCATGCAGCGCAAAGGGCTTTATCCGCCGCCAAAAGGCGCGTCCGACCTGCTGGGGCTCGAGGTTTGCGGAGAAATCGTCGGGCTTGGCGGAGACGTGCGGCAATGGGCGCTTGGCGACAAAGTCTGCGCCCTCACCAATGGCGGCGGCTATGCGGAATATTGCGCCGCCGACGCCGGTCACTGCCTGCCACTTCCGGAGGGTGTTTCGGAACGCGACGCCGCCGGACTGCCGGAGACCTATTTCACCATTTGGAGCAATATCTTCATGACCGCGGGCCTGAGCGCCGGCGAGCTGTTCCTGGTTCACGGCGGAGCAGGCGGTCTCGGCACGACGTCCATTCAATTGGGCAAGGCCTTCGGCGCCAGGGTCTTTGCGACAGACAGCCCCGGAGCGCGCTGCGCGGTCTGCCGGGAACTCGGCGTCGACCGCGCCATCGACTATCAAACCGAGGATTTCGTCGACATCGTCCGTGACGCCGGCGGCGCCAATGTCATTCTCGACATTGTCGGCGGTCCCTATATCGAACGCAATATCAAGGCCGCCGCCCCTGACGGGCGGATCGTGCAACTGGCATTCGCGCTGGGCGCCAAGGTGGAGGTCAATTTCATGCCCATCATGCTCAAGAGATTGACATATACCGGCTCGACGCTGCGCAGCCGGGCCGCGGCCGACAAGGCGGAAATCGCGCGCCAGCTCAGGGAAAAGGTCTGGCCTCTCTTTGGCGAGCGCAAGCTGCGCACGGTGACCAGCGCGAAATTTGAATTGGCCGAGGCCGCGAAGGCCCATGCGCTCATGGAAAGCGCCGGGCACACGGGCAAAATACTACTGACGATGTGAGGCATTGCGATGTCACGGCAGGGGCAGGGGAGGCGTGTGCCGCCATCATGCGCGGCCATGAAATCCGATCAGGATGCGGTTGACGGCGTCCGGTTTCTCATACTGCGCCCAATGGCCGCAATCGGGAATGATCTGCAGTGTGATCCCCGGCAGCGCCGCTTGGCATAGCCGGAACCGGTCCTCGACGGTCGGGTGGGCCGAGCTGTCCTGATCGCCGGAGATATAGATCACCGGGCAGGCAAGCGTTTTGAGATAGTCCGTCATGCGCCCCGACCAGCTCAGCGGCCGTGAATTGAACCGCATCTTGCCGACATTCGCCGCTTGCAGGGATACCGCCAATTCGTCAATCCGTTCGTTCTTGGAAATCATCAGCTTTTCCAGATTTCTCCTGTGCATGCCGCGGATCTCCTGGTCCGTGGCCGCGCGGCCGAGCCGTTCCTCGAGGCGGCGGCGGCCCTCAAGGCCGAGATTGCGCCCCTCCGGGCGGGCAAACCCAGCCGGTCCGACAAGGCTGACGCCGCTGACGCGTTCGCCGAGTTGGGAGGCGACGCCAACGGCGACAAAGCCGCCAAAGGAAAAGCCCGACAAGCCGATTCTTTCGCGCGAACTGGCGATCTCCGAGACCGTTTCGGCGGCGATGGTGATATAGTCCCCAACGGGGATATCGAGATCCGGCGCCGTGGACTCGCCATAACCCGGAAGGTCGAGGGCGTGAACGGAAAAATGTTCACCAAGGGGGTGAATATTGCGTATCCAGTGGGTCCAGGACCCGGCGCCGCCATGAAGCAGAAAGAGGGGCGGGCCATCGCCCGCGCTCCGGAAGGCGACGCCCGTCGACGCGCGTTGCAAAGTGGGCTCTTTTTCGACGCCCGAGGTTTCCAACATTATTTCGCTATCCTGAATGCCGCGTGTTCCTGTTCGTCCATTTGCTTGAGAAGATTGGTTTCCCAGGCGAGATATTGCCGCGCCGCCTCCAGATTGCCGCCATGGCGATCGTAGACAAAGAAAAGATGGTCGATGCAATCTTTGTCGGCCGGAAAATCCGGCGTCTTGATAATCTCTAGACCCGCCGCCCGCCAGCTCTCCGACCCCTCCCGGCAGAGCGATAGATTGCTTATGCCCGCTTCCCGGAGGTCGAGAGCGGCGAGTTCCGCCGGAGCCGCATCGGGCGTCATGAGGATGACTTCTTGATCCGCCCTGATTTTGAGTTCCTTCAAGCGCGGCCTGATCGCCCACCGGGCGCCGTCAATATGACCGTCGCGAAAGTCGGAGCTTGAACGAAGGTCCAAAGGCAGCGCCCCCTGTTGAAGCTTGCTTGCAAGCTCCGGCGCTGTACAGGTCGGAAGTGTCTGCTGAGGCGCCGGCGTGACATCCGGCCCGCTCTGCGAGGCGTCCAGCTC
>CAYWBS010000414.1:0-3802 GCA_964456215.1 uncultured Hyphomicrobiaceae bacterium | reverse complement strand
CCCAAATCGGTTCAAAAGAAATCCAACCCATCACTCTCCGGGACTAAACACCTAGTCTTTCGGTGGTTTTTCGCTGAGAGTGGGGCGGAGGAGTCTAGCCGAGCGGCCCAATGAGCTTATTTCCACCAGGTGTGCGACCGAAGGAACCACTCTCCGCGCCCGGTTCGTGGTGGCCGGTCTCTGGTTTTCCTGGTTCTACGGCCAACAAACAAGGAGCAGGCACATGACGCAGCACAAATCCGTAACCCGCGAAGAATGGATCGAGGCGCGCAAGGCGTTGTTGGCGAAGGAAAAAGAATTCACCAAGGCGCGCGACGCACTTGCCGCCGAGCGACGTCAGCTCCCCTGGGTAAGGGTGGCTAAGGAATATGCCTTTGAAGGTCCGGGCGGCAAGGAAGCGCTGAGTGATCTTTTCGCCGGCAAGAGCCAGTTGATCGTACAGCATTTCATGTTGGGAGACGGTTGGGAGGCCGGATGCCCGTCCTGTTCCTTCTGGGCCGACAATTACAAGGGGATCGACGTCCATCTCGCCCACCGCGACATTGCCTTTGTGACAATATCCAATGCGCCAATCAGCCAGATCGAGGCCTATCGCAAACGCATGGGCTGGATTTTCAAGTGGGTCTCATCATACGGCACGGACTTCAACCGGGACTACAACGTCAGCTTCACGGACGAAGAACGTGAAAAAGGCACCGCCTACTATAATTTCAGGGACACCACGTTCCCGAGTTCCGAGGCGCCTGGCGTCAGCGTGTTTTTCAGGGATGACGATGGCGCCATATTTCACACCTACTTTTGTTATGCGCGAGGCCTCGATATATTGAACGGCGCCTACCACTACATGGATCTGACGCCGAAGGGCCGCGATGAAGACGGGCTTCCATACACCATGAGTTGGCTGCGCCGGCACGACGAATATGAAAACTGAGCCGCGGAGCATCGCGCAATGATTGGAAAAGACTGTCGCGGGAAGGGTGTCAGAGCAAACTGACCTGAACTTGCGTGGCTTGTCTTGCTCCATGGTTGTCTGAAAAAACCGTTTTTGTCCTCTGTGAGTTTGGCCGCGCCGCTGTCAATATCCATTGCGACAATGGACCGGCGAGCGAAAATCGTGTTGTACCGGGGGTGGTAAGGGACGGGATGCCCGCAGAGTCACGGAAGGGGGCCGACGAAATGACTGAGCACACACTCTCACTCGAACTCCGCTACCTGCTTTACACCTGCCTGTGGATGTTGGTGATTTGGGTGCCATACATCCTCGCACAGGTTATCGGCTCTCGCGGAAAGGCATTCACATATCCGGATGAAGGTGTGAATATGCCGGTCTGGTGCGAGCGTTGGAAGAAGGCTCACTATAATCTTGTCGAGAATATTGTTCCGTTCGCGGCGAGCGTCATTGCGGCGGAATTTATAGGTCTTCATACGAGCACAACAGCAGCTTGCGCAGTCATTTACTTCTGGGCGCGGGTCGCACATCCGTTTGCGCAGGCCCTGAGAATCCCCTTGACGCGCACCGCCGTCTATTTCGTTGGATGGGCGGCAACTATAATGTATCTGTTTGCCATCCTGAAAACTGCCATCTGATTGATCTGGTGCCCGCCCATCGGAAGAGCCAAGCGCTTTCATTCGTTATTTCGTCATTTATTTGGCAACTATCGGCTCCCCAGGTGACGACAAAAGACGAATAAGCGGGTTCAAAATGATTTGGTCGGCACCACACTGCCAGAGTCATCGGAGCCAAGTATCCCGTCACCGTTTGTTGATAATATTCAAATTTTCGAATATTAAAACTTTGTGCGACTCGTTCGATTTGACCCGCACCAAGAGCCAGCCACGTCGTAAGAGCTCCAATCACTATTTGGAAGAAAGAGAGACTCAAGTGCCAAAGCTTGTGCCGCCGCATGGCAACGCGTTAGTCAAGCCGCTCCTTGTGGCCGAGACGGAGCGGGAAGAGGAACGCAAACGCGCGGCTCATCTTAAGCAAATCAACCTCGATTCGCGCGCGGTCTCGGATGTCTTCATGCTGGCAATGGGAGCCTATACGCCACTTGACGGGTTCCTCGACCATGACGACTGGCTCAGCTCCTGCGCGGACATGAAATTGTCGGACGGCACTTTTTGGCCAATCCCGATCACACTGCCCGTCGATGGGGAGCTTGCCGATAATATCAGCCCGGAAGCGGAGGTAACGCTTACCGATGCGGAGACGGGCGCGATTCTTGCCATCATGGTGGTCCACGAAAAATATTCGATCGACAAGAAGTTTGAAGCCGAACACGTCTATCGCACATCCGATTACGGGCACCCTGGCGTGGCCAAGGTGCTGGATCAGGGAGAGGTCAACCTCGCCGGCCGCGTCATGGTACTGAGCGAGGGCGATTATCCGTTTAAATTTCCCGACCTCTATGTCCGCCCTGCCGAATCTCGGGCCATGTTCCTGGAAAGGGGCTGGTCACAGGTCGCCGCTTTCCAGACACGCAATCCGATGCACCGCAGCCACGAGCATCTGGCGAAAATCGCCGTCGAAGTGACGGACGGCGTGTTCGTTCACCAGGTGCTTGGCAAGCTGAAGAGCGGCGACATTCCCGCCGAGGTCCGGACCCGGGCAATCCAGGCAATGATCGACAACTATTTCCGGCCCGGCACGGTGATCCAGGCCGGCTACCCGATCGAAATGCGTTATGCGGGGCCGCGCGAGGCGCTTCTGCATGCGCTCATTCGTCAAAATTTCGGCTGTTCCCATCTCATAGTTGGCCGTGACCACGCAGGCGTCGGTGATTATTACGGGCCGTTCGATGCCCATCACATATTCGACGAGCTTTGGGACGGCGCCCTTCTCACCAGACCCCTCAAGATCGACATCACTTTTTACTGCAGGAAATGTTACGGCATGGCGACGGCAAAGACATGCCCGCACGGTCCGGAGCACCATGTGTCGATCTCCGGCACCCAGCAACGCGAGATGCTCTCCGCCGGCAAGGACATTCCGCCGGAATTCAGCCGGCCCGAAGTCGTCGAAATTCTGAAGGAATATTACCGCAGTCTGTAATGTAGGGGCCTGCTCCGGGAACGTTGCCGGTTCCGGCCGGCGACATCTGGATCATTGTCCGACACACTCACCAGCAGCGGCCTGGCAATCATGCCCGTGGAGCATTGAGTGACGCCGATCAGTCTATGATGTGATACACCGGAGCCTTCTCCATTTCCCACGCGCCGGACTCCTGGTCGTAGCGGGAAAGGGTGAAGCAATGCCAATTCTCGTCGTCCAGCTTCATGTGGTCACCGCGATAATAATATCCGGGCCATCGCGTTTCCTCGCGGAACAACGTGTGATGGGTCACGGAGAATGAGGCCAAAAGCCGGTGGTGAAGCTCCCAGGCCCGTTGAAGCTGGTGAAGATCTTCCGCACCGATATGGACCATGTCTTCTTTCAGCATCTGCAACAGCTCAAGACCACGGTTCAGCCCCCATTCGTTCGTCATGTAGTTGGTGCCAATCCCGCCGACATATTCGTCCATGATCTTCTCAAGGCGCTGGAGACCATGGATCGGCAGGATATAGCTCGGTGAAACGGTTCCCGCGACGATCTCGTTGCGGCCGACTTCGTAGTTCTCCAGAGGCTGGTAGACGACCTTTTTAAGGTCATCGTATTCCGCCTCATCAACAAGGGGCGCGTCCTTGCCCAGATCGTTTACGTATTTGACTGCGGCCTTGGCCGCAATCCGGCCTTCGGTGAAGGACCCCGACGAGAACTTGTGGGCGGTGCCGCCGATGGTGTCGCCGGCGCCGAACAGCCCCT
>CAYWBS010000413.1:0-3813 GCA_964456215.1 uncultured Hyphomicrobiaceae bacterium | reverse complement strand
GCATCGAGGATGAGGAGATCGAGCAGGTCGAAGCGGAGGTCGCCTCATGAGCGAAGCGCTTCTGCAAATCCGACGTGTCAAGACCTACTATGGAAATATCATAGCGCTTCGCGGCGTCGATCTCGATGTCCATAAGGGCGAGATCGTGACGCTGATCGGGGCGAATGGCGCCGGCAAGACAACGCTCATCATGACGATTTGCGGTGCGCCGCGTGCTCGCGAGGGGCAGATCATCTTCGACGGCGACGACATCACCAATTTGCCGACCCATGATATTATGCATCGCTCCATCGCCCAGGCTCCGGAGGGCAGGCGCATCTTCTCGCGCATGACCGTCTTGGAAAACCTGCAAATGGGCGCGATCCTGAATGCCGAAGATACATTCGAGGAAGATCTTGAAACCGTCTATCATCTGTTTCCGGTTTTGGGTGAGCGGTTCGAGCAAAGGGGCGGTACGCTCTCCGGCGGCGAGCAACAGATGCTGGCGATCGCACGGGCGCTGATGGGGCGCCCGAAACTCCTCCTGCTCGATGAACCTTCCCTCGGTCTGGCGCCGATGATCGTGAAGCAGATTTTCAGCGTCATCAAGGACCTTAACAGCAACCGGGGATTGACGGTGTTCCTCGTGGAGCAAAATGCCTACCATGCGTTGAAGCTTGCCGACCGTGGTTACGTCATGGTGAATGGACAGATTACGATGAGCGGAACCGGAGCCGAGCTCTTGCATAAGGAAGAGGTGCGCTCGGCGTATCTGGAGGGGGCGGCATAGAACTCTCTGGCGGAACATGCGGGGCAATGAAGGAACGTTGCTCGAGTGTTTCCAGGAAAAGTGGGCGCCGGTTTTCCTGGAAACACTCTAGACACGGGGAAAAACGACGTGTCTCTGCTTGCGGAAAAATCGGCTCTCGTCTTTTTGGTCTTGTCCGTCGTTGTCGGAGGCGGGGCGGCCTGGATGTCGGGACGGGCACTCGCCCTTGGCTGGCGGCCCTATTGGCATGTCCTCATCTATATGGCAATGCTTGGGTTCGTCGTCCGGTTCTTTCATTGGGGTCTTTTCGAAGGCACGTTGCCTTCACTTCACTATTATATTGTCGACACCGCAATTCTGATCGCCATCGCAAGTCTTGGATACCGGGTAACGCGGACACACCAGATGATAACGCAATACCGATGGCTCTATCGCCGGACAAGTCCTGTGAGCTGGACCGACCGGTAACCATTTCCGGTGAAAACGTG
Organism: uncultured Hyphomicrobiaceae bacterium; assembly: GCA_964456215.1. Classification (GTDB taxonomy): domain Bacteria; phylum Pseudomonadota; class Alphaproteobacteria; order Rhizobiales; family BFAS01; genus MnTg02. Next base: position 2,577 of record CAYWBS010000413.1, on the reverse strand, counting down.
AACGCATGAAACGCCACAAAATCGTCGCATTGACCCAGACCTGCCACAAAAATGTCGTTTGCTGCCGCAATCCCGCTTCTCGACCAATTCAGGCCGGCTGTCATATGAGTTTTCGCAACAATCAAGGAGACTGAAGTCCATGAAAAAGTTTTTAGTATCTGCGGTTGCTTTTGCTGCGGGCGTCGCCTTCAGCGCCCATGCAATTGCACAAGAAGTGCCCATAGCCGTCGCTGGACCGATGACGGGACAATATGCCTCGTTCGGCGCGCAGTTTAAGGCCGGAGCCGAAAAGGCGGTTGCCGACATCAACGCCGCCGGCGGCGTTCTCGGCAAAAAGATCAATATGAGCTTGGAAGATGACGCCTGCGACCCCAAGCAAGCCGTCGCCGTCGCCAATAAGCTCGCCGGCGAGAAGGTTGCTTTCGTTGCCGGGCATTTCTGCTCGGGCTCGTCCATCCCTGCGTCCAAGGTCTACGAGGAGGAAGGAATCGTGCAGATTTCGCCAGCCTCCACCAACCCGAAACTCACCGACGAAGGCGGACCGAACGTGTTCCGGGTCTGCGGTCGCGACGACCAGCAGGGCAGTGTCGCCGGCGCTTATCTTGCAAAGCATTACAAGAAAAAGAAAGTCGCCATCATTCATGACAAGACCGCCTACGGTAAGGGCCTCGCCGACGAAACGAAAAAAGCAATGAACAAGGCTGGTAAGAAAGAAGCCGTCTACGAAGCCATTACGGCGGGCGAGAAGGACTATACCGCTCTTGTTTCCAAGCTGAAAAAAGCAGGGATCGATGTCCTCTATCTAGGCGGCTATCACACCGAAGCTGGCCTTATCGTGCGGCAAATGCGCGACCAGGGCATGAAAACGCAGCTCGTTTCCGGCGACGCGCTCGTCACGCAGGAATATTGGTCAATCACCGGCAAGGCCGGCGAAGGCACCCTTATGACCTTCTCTCCGGACCCGCGCAAAACTCCGGCAGCCGCCGAACTGGTGAAGCAATTCAAGGCCGCCGGCGTCGATCCTGAAGGTTACGTGCTCTACACCTACGCCGCAATTCAAACCTGGAAACAGGCGGTCGAGAAAGCCAAGTCCTTTGACCCCAAAAAGGTCATCGACGCGCTGCACTCGACAGAATTCGATACGGCGATTGGCAAATTCCGGTTTGACAAGAAGGGCGATCCGAACCTGCCGCCCTATGCCTTCTACGAATGGAAGAACGGCACTTACGAGCAGATCAACTAAGTTCTTGTCCGGATTTGCAAACGAGACCCGCGCGGCTTGCTTGCGCGGGTCTTTTGCTGTCATGGTGCGAAAGCAGTGAATGCTTTTCGATAATCTCAACGGCCGGCGGGCGGTCTCGATGATTTGGCATCCAGGCGAAAAAAATCTCATTACCGACGTGCCCGGCGTGAAAGTGGGCAATGCGCACGACGCGGATCTGCGCTCGGGCGTCACGGTTCTTCTTCCCGACGAGCCGGCCGTCGCGGCGATCGATGTTCGTGGCGGCGGTCCCGGCACCCGGGAGACGGACGCCCTTCAACCTTCTGGAACGGTTTCTGAAATTCATGGGCTGGTGCTCTCGGGCGTTTCCGCCTTCGGGCTCGACGCGGCGACCGGCGTGCAGAGTTATCTGCGCCAACAGAATATCGGTTTTCGCGTCAAGGAGGCCATCGTCCCGATCGTTCCTCAGGCGATATTGTTCGACCTTCTGAATGGCGGCAACAAGGCTTGGGGCCGTCGGCCGCCCTATCAGGACCTGGCCTGGACGGCCTCGGAAAGCGCCGCTACCGATTTTGCGCTCGGAACGGCAGGCGCCGGATATGGAGCGACCACGCAAAGCCTGAAGGGCGGCCTTGGCAGCGCTTCGCTTGCCACCGACCGCGGCTATCTCCTTGGCGCTCTTGCAGCCGTCAACCCTGCGGGAAACGTTACGGTGGGCGACAAGGCGAATTTCTGGGCGGCGCCGTTTGAAATCGCAGACGAGTTCGGCGGGCTTGGCGTAGCCGAGGATCTCGGCGGCGAAGGGATCAGCCCGCGGATCAAGGGCGGCCCCCAACAAAGTTCGACAATTGCAATCATCGCCACCGATGCCGCGCTCTCAAAGGTACAAGCTCAGCGCTTGGCGATCATGGCGCAGACCGGGCTGGTGCGCGCCATCTATCCCGTCCACACCCCATTGGATGGCGATATCGTATTCGCTCTTTCCACCGGCAAGCGGCCCCTCAGCGCCCCCATCCCGGATCTTGCCTATCTTGGCAGTCTTGCCGCAAACACCCTGGCGCGGGCCATTGCCCGCGCTGTCTATAAAGCCTCTCCGATGGCAGGTCCCGGCGAGCAATTGCCTACATATCGGGACGTCTTTGGCCTTTGAAGGGGGAGCGGCACTGCGAAGCCAGTCTCATCCCACAAGCAAATGACGCGTTTTCCCAGCTTCCGGTCTCTGCGCCGATCACACGTAGACCGCGTTGCCGTCTGGTAATCTGGCACGCGCCCTTATGGCATTTCCGCGAATATAGCCAGGACCAGCCAGGACTTTATTGAGCAATTCGCACTGTTAGCGGTCAATGGGCCATAAA
>CAYWBS010000412.1:0-3814 GCA_964456215.1 uncultured Hyphomicrobiaceae bacterium | reverse complement strand
AGTAGAGCAAATCAATCTGCGCGATAACAGATGCGGTTAGATGATCGCTTACAAAGCAATCAATTCGTGGCGGCTCTCATCTCGAAGCGATCGGCCCCGAAGGGGCGCAGCAAATCCGGGCGCTGGCGCTCAACGATTTCTTGCGCGGCGAATAAGCCGACCGCCGGGGCCAATGTAACGCCGGAATGCATGACGGCGAGATAGAGCCCGTCCAAACCCGGCACACGCCCAATCACCGGGAAGCCGTCTTCGGGCGTCGGCCGAAATCCCGTCGTCGTGCGCACGACCGCCAAATCTTCGGCCCCTCGGAGTCCGGCCTGGAGCAGTTTCAGGAGCCGCGCGCCGCTGACGGCCGGCTCGTCATTCGTTCCGCCGCCGCCGAAATCTGCGCCGGCAATGATGGCGCCATCGCGTTGCTGTCTGAAGTGCAATCCGGTTGTCAGAATTGTGCGGTTAACGAGCGGCGCGTGCGGCCGGGTATGGATGAGAAGACCCGGCGGCGTTCGCAGCGGAATATATATGCCCGCCGTCGAGGCGATCTCCGGCGTCTCCGCCCCGGCCGCCATGAAAACCTCGTCCGCAAGTATTTCGGCGTTCTCCGTCAACACGCCGCTGACGCGGGAACCGTGGCGAATAAGATTTCTGACTTTAGTCCGCGTCAGGATCTCCGCCCCCTCGGCACCGCAGGTCCGGATCAACAGGCGTGCCGTTTCCGCCGCCTCGGCAACGCCCTCGCTCTCCGAGAAAAGCATTCGCTCCGGTAACGAGGACAGATTCGGCTCCAGCGCCCGCGCTTCATCACTATCGATCCACCGGAGTCCATACCCCCAGGCGGCGTGCCGGGCAAAAAAAGCGTCGAGGTCGAAGCGTTCGAAATCGAGATAGAGCGTGCCGGATTTCCGGTACGGCAGCCCGTCCACCTCCGACGCCAATCGCTCCCATTCCTCCATGGACCGGCAGCGGAGATCGTAATAAGGACGCGGATTGCCATAGGTGGCGTTGATCCAGCCGAATGAACAGGGGCTGGCCACGCCTCCGATGTCCTGTGCGTCGATAATTGTCACCCTCAGTCCGGCGCGGACAAGGTGCCAGGCAATGGAGGCGCCGATAATGCCGGCGCCGACGACGACAACATGCTCCGCCCGTCCTGACATGTCCTGACGTCCTTGAGTTCTCATTTCCTCCGGCATTTCGATTCCGGCTCGTCATATCCGAGCGTATCGAGCAGAGAGTGCTGGTGCAAAAACCCCTCCTGCGGCGAGACCGAGACGAGCGCTTTCGGCGCGGTGAGCAAGATCGGCTGGCGCAGCTGCCAATTCCAATTGCGAAACGTAAGCTTTTGCCCCTTGAAGCCGGCGAGCTCGAAACGGTCGCTCCTGAGATAATCGCGAATTGATTTGAAATCCCCCGACCGCGTTCTGGTCGCGCTTTCGCCAATCGCCCGTATGGGCGCCCAGACATGATAGTCCAGCGGCGTCATCCGGCGGTTAAACCTCTTGAAAAAGCGGCTTTGCAGCTGCGCGGCGCCCCAACGCTCGTGGGTGTGGTGCCAGGTCACCGGCGAAAGCCCCTGCGTCCCGGCAATCGGCCGGGGGCTCCAGGTCCGATAGGCCAAATATTCGCCGAATTCGCCGATTTCATCGGCAACGATCAAAATATCGTAATCCACGCCCTGGGTGAATTTCGGGACCTCGGCCTGCGCGGTTCGCCTGGCGTCCGGGCCGTAATTCCATTGCCGTTCGGCAACGATCTTGCCGCCGAACTTCCCCGCCGCCCGTTTGACGGCATCGGCAAATTCCTTGTCCTCCGCCCGGCGCCCGACGACAAGAAACCAGCGCCGCCATCGCTTCCATACAAGGTATTGCGCCAGGGCGTCGGCCAGCATCGCGTGGCTCGGCAGAATATGCATGACATTGTCGCGGCACTCTTCCTGGCGCAGCCTGTCGTCCCGCGCGCCGGCATTGAAGAGAAGAACGTCTTTGCCACGCACCGCATCAGCGATTTTCAAAAGCCGGTCTGCCGGTACGTTGAGAATAATGAATTGAATCCCCTCCTCCACCAGCTCCATAAACGGTGCCATGACGTCCGCATCCGGCGACACCGTTACATGCTTCAGAGAAAACGCCTGCTTCATGAAACGGCCGGTCGTATTATTGTCCGCGATCGACAAGCGACCTCCGGCGATGCCTTCATCCTCGGGAGGCAGTTCGAGATTGGAGAGTTTGGGCGGCAATTCGGCGCGCTGGCTGAGATAGGCGATCCCTATCCGGGTGACACCGTCCTCGGCTTTCTGCGCCAGCGAATTCGGGACGGGAAAGAGAACAGCCAAAAAGAGAATGGCCCACCTCGGGCAAATCAAACGAAGAGCGTGTAAGATTGCGCCTGAGCGCGGTGCGGCACCTCGGTAACAAAAGGACATCAGCAGCCTATTCCGCCCCGTGATTCGCAAGCGCCTTAGACTTCAGCCTGCGATAGATGAACGGCGGCGGCGGCGCTGCCGCTTCCGCTTTCGCCAGGGCGACAATTTCGGCATGCCGGCTCGATTTGTAACAGGCCGGATCTGCATTGCGCGCATCCCCGGTAAAGGCGAATGCCTGGCATCGGCAGCCGCCCCAGTCTACTTCCTGCATCGGACAGGACCGGCACGGCTCGGCCATCCAGTCTGTGCCGCGAAACTTGTTAAACGCGTCCGAGTTCAGCCAGATATCACGCAAAGGACGGTCCCGGACACTGTCGAATTCAAGCCCCTTGATGGTCTCGGCGGCATGGCATGGAAGCACTTTCCCGGACGGCGTTATATTGAGAAACCGTCTGCCCCAGCCGCCCATGCAGGGTTTCGGCGTCCTGGCGTAATAGTCCGGCACGACCAAATCCAAGGCCATCACGCCCTTGAGACGCTCTTTGGCCTTTGCCGCGATCTCGTGGGCGCGGACGGCCTGTTCATGCGTCGGGATCAGAGCCGCCCTGTTCAGCAGAGCCCAGCCATAATACTGGACCTGCGCCACCTCCAGCCGATCGGCCCGAAGCGCGACGGCGAGCGCGATAATCTCTTCGACATGATCGATATTTTGGCGATGGACGGGCGCATTGATCGTCAGCGACATCTCGAACTCACAAACCCATTCGGCCAGTTGACGCTTCTTCTCGAAACCGCCCTTATAGGCGGCGATGCGGTCCGCGTTTGCCGGATCCGCGTCCTGGATCGAGATCTGCACGTGATCGAGACCGGCATCGGCGAGCGCTTTCAAGCGCTCGCGGGTCAGAAGCACGCCGGCGGTGATGAGATTGAGATAAAGCCCGTACCCTGCTGCCTTGGAGACGATTTCCTCAAGATCGCGACGCACCGTCGGCTCGCCCCCCGAGAGATGAATTTGCAATATTCCCATCTCCGCGGCCTGCCGGAAGACATCGATCCATTCCACCGTCGAGAGTTCGGCGTTCACGCGATCCATTTCCAGGGGATTCGAGCAATAGGGGCATTGCAGAGGACACCTGTGGGTGAGTTCGGCGAGCAGCCTTTCCGGGGCCATCGCGCAAATCACATCTTCGCCGGCTTGTTGTTCGCGAATGGTCACGCTTTCAGATACTCTTTGTCCGCCAGATCCTGAAGCATTTCGATGATGTCCGCCAGAATTTGACCCTGGGGAGCATTATAGTCTTCCGCGAGCCGAATGGCGATGGCATCGACGGTCCGTGCGCCATCGCAAAGTTTCAAGACTTCGACGGCGATATCGTCCGGCGTCAGAATACGTTCCGGGGCGAGAAGCACCCAACGGTCCCGTTGCTTATCCTGGCGGAACTTGACAAAGCGCGG
>CAYWBS010000411.1:0-3825 GCA_964456215.1 uncultured Hyphomicrobiaceae bacterium | reverse complement strand
CCTTGGCCGGGTACCGTTGGTACCAGCGCGAGACGAAGCGGGTCGCCGACGCGCTCAACAAGGCGAAGGGGGACCTCGGCCGTCGCGGCGCCCGCGGAACAGACGCGCCTTCGACACTCAGACAGGACCCGGAAACCGGCGTCTACCGCCCCGTCTCCGATGGCGATGACAGCACACGGAATTGAGGCGCACGCTTCGGCTTGACCGTGCCTGAGCCCGGCTTTAGGGTCCGCCGCGTCGATGCTTTAGCATTTCAATCGGCCGAATGCCGTGATCCGGCGAGGGACCTCATGGAACAAATAACGAGCGCGGCAAAGAAGCAGCGGCTCGCGGCGCTTCGGCCCGACAGATCCTTCCAGGACTTAATTCTTATTCTGCAGCACTACTGGGCGAGCCATGGTTGTGTCATCCTGCAACCCTATGACATGGAGGTTGGCGCCGGGACATTTCATCCCGCGACGACCCTGCGCGCGCTTGGGCCGAGACCTTGGAATGCCGCCTATGTGCAGCCGTCGCGGCGGCCGACGGACGGGCGTTATGGCGAAAATCCCAACCGCTTGCAGCACTATTATCAGTTCCAGGTCATCCTGAAGCCCTCTCCGGCGGAGATTCAGGACCTTTACCTCGAAAGCCTCTTCCGCATCGGCATTGATCCCACCAATCACGACGTTCGTTTTGTCGAGGATGATTGGGAGAGCCCGACGCTTGGCGCTTGGGGTCTCGGCTGGGAAGTCTGGTGCGACGGCATGGAAGTCTCGCAATTTACATATTTTCAGCAGGTCGGCGGTTTTGATTGCGATCCCGTTTCCGGGGAATTGACCTATGGACTCGAACGCCTCGCTATGTATGTGCAAGGTGTCGACAATGTTTATGACCTTAATTTCAACGGCGGCGACGGTGCGGCACGAGTGAGCTACGGCGATGTTTTTCTTCAGGCCGAGCAGGAATATTCGCGGCACAATTTCGAATATGCCGGCACCGAGCGTTTGCTTCGCCATTTTCGCGACGCGGAAGAGGAGTGCAAGGCGCTTTTGGAGGCCGGAGAGCGCGGCGAGGGCGCGGGGCATGAATGTGTCCTGCCGGCCTATGACCAGTGCATCAAGGCAAGCCATATTTTCAATCTGCTCGACGCCCGCGGTGTCATCTCCGTAACGGAGCGGCAGACCTATATTCTTCGCGTCCGGGAACTCACCAAAGCCTGCTGCACCGCCTGGTTGAGGACCGAAGGCGGTGGGGCGGGATGATATCGAAACGGTGTCACCCCCACCCGCCGCGCTTCAAGAAGCGCGCCGACCTCCCCCCTCAAGGGGGAGGTGAAAAGGCTGTCGTCGAGCTTGCCAAATGGCAAATCAGAAAGCGCGCGAACTCAGAAAAAACCTTACGGATGCTGAGCGGCAACTTTGGACCAATATCCGAAGAAGGCAATTGGGGGGCTGCCGATTTCGGAGGCAACATCCAATCGGCCCCTTCATCGTTGATTTTGTCTGCCTTGAGGCAAAACTCGTTGTCGAATTGGATGGCCGTCAGCATGCCGAAGCGGAAAGAGCAAGGCGGGATGCTGGTCGGACAAAGTGGTTACAGGATGAAGGCTACAGGGTGTTACGGTTTTGGAATAATGACCTCACCCAAAATATTGACGGCGTCTTGGAAACTATTCTTGGGAGTTTGCCGAAGATTGAAGACTAATCCCCCCTCCCCCTTGAGGGGGGAGGGTTGGGGTGGGGGTGATTTCCTAGCTCAGAGGAACTCTCACCATGCCTGAACTCCTCCTGGAATTGTTCTCAGAAGAAATTCCGGCGCGCATGCAGCCCCGCGCGGCGGCGGATTTGCAGCGTCTCGTGTGTGGCGGGTTGAAAGAGGCTGGTCTCACATTCAAAGAGGTACGTGCATACGCGACGCCGCGCCGACTGGCACTGGTCGTTGACGGTATTCCCAAGAAATCGCCCGACATCAAAGAAGAGCGTAAGGGACCCCGCGTCGGCACACCGGAAAAGGCGATTCAGGGATTTCTGAAGTCGGTGGGACTCGACAGCCTGGATGCGTGCGAGACGCGGGAAGATGACAAAGGCCCGTTTTATGTCGCGGTCATCGAGCGGCCGGGCGTGCCCGCTGGCGACGTTCTTGCGGGTAGCGTACCGCAGGTGGTGCAGAGTTTCCCTTGGCCGAAATCAATGCGCTGGGGGAGCGGAAAATTGCGCTGGGTACGGCCGCTCCATTCGCTCCTTTGTCTCTTTGACGGCCAGACCGTCAAATTCACTGTTGGTGGAATTGAGAGCGGAAATGAGACCCGTGGCCATCGCTTCATGGCGCCGGACGCATTCAAGGTGAAGAATTTCGAGGACTACAGAGAAAAGCTCCGCGCGGCCAATGTGATCCTCGATGTACAGGAGCGTGCGGAGATCATTCTGAAGGAGGCGCGGAAGCTTGCCGGCGCCAAAAAACTGAAACTCGTCGAGGACGAAGGCCTGTTGGCCGAGAATGCCGGTCTCGTGGAATGGCCGGTCGTTTTCATGGGCGAATTCGACAAACCTTTTCTGGATGTGCCGCCGGAAGTTCTCACAAGCTCCATGAAGGCTCATCAGAAATATTTTTCCGTGACCGGCAAGGGGGCGAGGCTCGCGAACCGCTTTCTCATGGTCTCCAATCTCGTAGCCGCCGACGGCGGCAAGGCCATCACCCATGGCAATGAGCGTGTGATCCGGGCGCGGCTTGCCGATGCGAAGTTCTTCTGGGATCAGGACCGGAAGAGGAAGCTCGACGATTTGCTGCCGGAGCTCGATGGCGTCATTTTCCACGAGAAGCTGGGGACGCAGCGGGAGCGTGTGGAGCGCATCAAGAAGCTGGCCCGCGAACTCGCGCCGATCATTGGCGCTGATCCTGACAAGGCGGAGCGGGCAGCGGAACTCTGCAAGGCCGATCTGGTGACGGACATGGTCGGCGAATTTCCCGATCTGCAGGGGTTGATGGGGCGTTACTACGCACTTGAACAAGGCGAGCCGGCGGAGGTCGCGCGGGCCATTGAGGAGCACTACAAGCCCCAGGGACCGAGCGACGCCGTGCCGGCGGAGCCGGTTTCCGTCGCCGTGGCGCTTGCGGATAAGCTGGATACCCTGGTTGGATTCTGGGCGATTGACGAGAAGCCAACGGGGTCGAAGGATCCTTATGCGCTGAGGCGGGCGGCGCTGGGGGTAGTTCGGATAGCTCTTGAGAATCACATGCGAATACCGCTCGATTTTGCGGTGGATCTTGCGGCGAGAACTCGTCGCGATCAACTTTTGCGCCAGATAGGCGACACAAAGCTAGAAAGACGTGTTGTTTGGCGACTTGATGCTGAGAATGAGCCAAAACTTGTTTGGCCCGACGAGGAAGTGATCTACGACGAACCGCCGCCATTTGAAAGCACTATGGCTTACCTTTTCTCCAAGGTGCGTGCTGACGAAGACTTATATCTTACCCACTTCTACTGTAGAGATGATCAGTTTCAAGTTCACGACGGACTAATAATTCTTTACAAACCAGCGAACGCTCCTGCTTTTCCGGTTTCCCTACTCCTCGCCTTCTTCGCCGACCGCCTGAAAATTTACCTTCGCGATCAGGGCGCCCGGTACGACCTCATCGATGCGGTGATCAGCCCCGGCGTCGGCGGACCGGTATCCACCTCCCCCTCGAGGGGGGAGATCGGAGCGCACAGCGCTCCGGTTGGGGGTGGAGAAGCGGGCGCGGAGCCTGACGCTATACCCCCCACCCCAAACCACCCCCCCCAGGGGGGCGGGGAAGAAGATTATTTTAAGCACCCCCCCAACGGGGGGGGCGACAACCATAACG
>CAYWBS010000410.1:0-3827 GCA_964456215.1 uncultured Hyphomicrobiaceae bacterium | reverse complement strand
CATCAAACGCGGCTTCTCGGGTCCCGACGCGAGCTGGTTTCGTGGCGAGAGCATCGAATATGTGCGGAGTCTCTTGCTCAATAGAAATGCTTGGCTCTGGTCCGTCCTTGACCGTCGGATCGGCTCCAAATTGGTCGAGGATCACCTCTCGGGCCGCGCCAATCGGCGACTCTTGATTTGGTCGCTCTTGTCTCTTGAGCACTGGGCCCAGGCATTCCTCGGTGTGGATACCAACAACGAGCTGGCAAGCGCCCCATCGGCTCTTCCCGACAAGGCCGTTGCATAAGCTGGAGCCGGTTCCGTTGCCTCATCGCCTGACAGTTCGGTCTTTGCGGCCTGAGGAAGAAGCGGCATATGACACGCGCCTTGCAACGTGGCCCGGGGCGCTGATTTACGGCTCGCGCCGCTTCGCGAATTTTCTGGAGGAAGTCGCAGGTTGCAAGGTCTGCCACTTCGTCGCGGAACGCCGTGGTGCAATCGTCGGATCTCTACCCTTTGTATTGAAGGCTGGCCGCGACGGCCGCGAGGTTGTGAACAGCCTGCCATGGTTCGGCAGTCACGGCGGGTGTTGGCTGGCAGATGCCGATGATGGCGAGGCGCGCGAAGTTTTGCTTTCGAGCTATGCCGCTGAGTTGGGGATCCGTACGCCGCTATTCGCTGTAACGGTTCTCTCACCGGCAGAAGAAGCTCACACGGAATGTTACTGCCGCCAGCTGGGACAAACGCCGAAGGACCGCCGGATCGGGCAGATCTCGGAGCTGCCTGCCTGGTGTGACGACTATGAAGATGTTCTCCTCGGCATGATGCGGCAGAAAACACGAAATCTTGTCCGCAAATCGGGCCGCCAGGGTCTTGCAGAGCGGGTCGGCGATCATGACGCGTCCTGGGAATTCCTCTACCAAACACACCGCGAAAACATGATGGCGATTTCAGGCACTCCAAAACCAAGAGAGCATTTCGACGCCCTGCGCCGGCACTTCACGACTGGTGCATCACGGCTTTCGGTTGCCTATCTTGACGGTCAGCCGGTTGCCGGCCTCCTGCTGCTCAAGTTTGCACATACGATTGAATATTTTGTTCCTGTCGTGGCAAGCGCGTTCCGCGCCATGCAGCCATTGTCCTTTCTCATCCGCAATGCAATGCTGGACTGCGCAAGAGAGAACTATCGATTTTGGAACTGGGGCGGCACATGGCCGAGCCAGAAAAGTCTGCATCACTTCAAGGCGGGCTGGGGCGCCTTGGATCGGCCCTACAGCTATCTGGTCCGCGCGCGCGATGACGCTTTGTCGCGCCTGCGCTCCAATCCCGATGGTCTGAAGGAAGAGTTCCCATATTTCTATCTCTTTCCGATGAGTAAGCTCGATGCGAGAAATAGCGCATAGCAGACCTTCGATCTTGGCGGACGACATAGCCGCTCTCACGGACCAGACGCGGTCCTGCATGGTTGCCGAGGGCGAAGCGACGGCAGCCTTCGAGGGAGCTTTTGCAGAGGCCTTGAATGTTCCGCATGCGGTCGCCACCGGCACCGGTTCCCAGGCGCTTTTGTTGGCATTGACGGCGCTTGAGGTTGGCAACGGCGATTCCGTGATTTTACCTGATTACACTTGTGCAGAAGTGCTTGCAGTCGTTCGGCATGCCGGCGCACTGCCGATAATTGTGGACATAGAAGATGATTATCTGCTTTCCGTGGAGGCGGTAGCCGCCGCTGTTACCGATTCCGTAAAAGCGATCGTCCTTCCCTACACGATGGGAATTTTCCGGAACACCAGCACATTGCATGAGATCGGAATTCCGATCATCGAGGATTGCGCGCAGTTTATCGATCCATTTCCGCACCGGATTAACGCCATAGCAGGCGACATGGCCATATTCTCATTCGAGGGAACAAAACTTATCACCGCAGGTGAGGGGGGCATGATCGTGACGCGCCATGCGGAAATGGCCGACCGTATCCGTTGCCAGAAGCGGTTTTCCGACACGGGCTTTAAGCTGAATCTGTTTCCGCTTTCCGACCTTCAGGCGGCGCTGGCCTCCCGGCAGCTTATGCGGCTTGCCGAGATGTTGGCCCGGCGGGCTGAAATTGCTGGGCGCTACAAGGCGGCATTCGACGCGCATCCCGGCATCATAGTGCCCGAAGCGCTTGCCGGCCGATCGCTCTTCTTCAGGTATCCTCTGCGTCTTGCGAGCGCCGGCACCGTCGATGGTGCAATTGCAGAGTTCGCCCGACGTGGGATTGTGGTTCGCCGGCCGGTAACGCCATTGCTGAGCGCATTTCAGGAAACCAGGCGTCCGACGCCACGAGCGAACGATCTGCACGCGCGCACGCTTTCCTTGCCGATCTACCCGGCCTTAACCGACGGCGACGTCGATCGCATTATCGAAGCGGCACGCGCCATTTTGACCACACATCCAAAGGGGCTTGGCGGCAACACTGCCATGGCGCTTGCATGACACGGGACAATGTCATGGGCCTCCATATTGTCGGCTCGCAAAGCAGCGCGGCCCTTTTTCGCGCCGGCACTCCGGTAGCGGCGATGGCGGAGGAACGCTTGAACCGGCAGAAGCGATCCCGCGCGTTTCCGCGTCAGTCAATCGACTTCTGCCTTTCGGAGGGCGGGCTCGGCTCGCTGGCCGAACTGGATAAGGTGGTGATTGCCTGGAACCCCGGGTTGACCATGTCGAAGCTCAACCTATCCGGGTTCACGTCCTGGCGGCGCTATGACGCCGAATGGCTCTATATTGCTGCCAACAATCTGATTTCGCAGACGCCCGGCTTCAGCTGCAGTGATTTCATGTCCGTGCGCTTCGGCGGACGAGACTTCCCCGAGCTCGTCTATGTCTCCCATCACAACGCCCATGTTGGCTGGGCCTTCGCGAGCCCCTTTGAACGTGCGGCCCTGGCGATTGTGGACGAATACGCCGAAGTGAACTCATTTACCTTCGGCACCATCGAAGGCAACAACGTAACCGCAACGCGGCGGATCGGGTTTCCCCAGTCACTGGGCGTTTATTACGCGACCTTCACGTCCTATCTCGGGTTTACGCCGAATGGCGACGAATGGAAAGTGATGGGTGCTGCAGCTTACGGCGACCCCGAGCCTTTAGCCTCACGTATCCGAAGTGTCGTGGCGTTTGGGGACGGCGATTTGGCCCTGGATCAACGCTATTTCACCTTCGCCAACACCAAGGTCGGCGGCTATTTCATCGACACGATGGCGGAGCATCTCGGCGTGGCGCCGCGTCGGTCTGGCGAATCGATGGAGCAAATCCACTACGATCTCGCGGCAGCCTGCCAGCTTGTCTTCGAAGAGATCCTGCTTGACCATCTGCGCTGGCTTCATCGCGAGACGGGGCAGGATGCGCTGGTGCTCAACGGCGGCTGCGCGATGAATTCGATGGCCAACGGAAAAGTTCTTGAGCAGACCCCGTTCAAGAGCCTGTTCGTCTCTTTCGCGGCGGCCGATAACGGAACCGCAATCGGCGGGCCGCTCTGGTTCATAGGCACCCAGTGCAGCCACAAGGACACCTTCCGTTGCGACGTTCCGGTCTATCTCGGCCCATCCTTTGAGGCGGACGTGATCATGCACACGCTCGACCGCTACAAGGTGCCGTATCGCTGGCTCGACGACGTGGCGGGCCAGACCGCCGATCTCATCGTCGGCGGTAAGATCGTGGGCTGGTTCCAGGGACGCATGGAATTCGGTGAACGTGCACTCGGCAGCCGTTCCATTTTGGCCGATCCGCGCAATGCAGAGATGAAGGACAAAGTCAACGCAACGATCAAGTACCGGGAGTCTTTCCGGCCATTTGCACCCTGCGTGCTTAGA
>CAYWBS010000409.1:0-3836 GCA_964456215.1 uncultured Hyphomicrobiaceae bacterium | reverse complement strand
TCAGCCATTTCGGCCTCCTTGAAATGTCGCGCCAACGGCTCAGGACTGGCGTTCTCGAAGGCTCAACCACCCAATGCCCCTATTGTCAGGGCACCGGCGTTATCCGCTCCAAGGAATCGATCGCTCTATCCGTCCTTCGCGCATTGGAGGACTCGCTGAAATCCGGGCAGGCCGTCAATCTCAATGCAACCGCATCGGTTGACGCGGCCCTCTATATCCTGAACGAAAAACGGTACTATCTCAAAGATATCGAACGGCGATATGGCGTGCAAATTTCCATAGCGGCGGATGAAAGACTGCAGGGAACGAATTTCAAGATCGAAAGATCTTCTTCGCAAAGCGCGGCAAGAGTGCAGCCGGAAAGCTCTGTGGTGCAGATGGAAACAGTGTTTCAAGCGGACGATGAGGAGGAGAGCGCTGCCGCTGAGACTGGCGACGCAAACAAACGGCCGCGAAAAAGACGGCGGCGAAAGCGCGCGCATGAAAAGACCGACGCGGCACCAGATCCTGCAGCGCCGCCCATGGAACTACAGAGCGAACCAGAAGACGACACGGCAGCAGATCATCGTGCTGACGAAGGCGATGGCGCCGAGGACGAGGCCGCAAAGCCGAGAAAATCGCGGCGCAGAGGGCGCCGCGGCGGTCGGCGCAGCCGGTCGCAGGCCGCACCCGCGCAGTCTTCGGGTCGCGGGAGCAGGACAAATGAGGCATCCGAACCGGCTGACGGAGAAGCAGAACCCGCTCGCCAGCCAGCATTTACCAGCGGGGACGCTCCGGCGGCTGCCTCCATGGCGGACCAGGTTGAGCAACCTGCGTCGAGCGTGGCAGCCGACGGCGAAGCGTCCAAGCCAAGAAGCTCAGCCTCAAACGGATCCCAGCGTAGCTCACGTTCCGGTTCCTCAGCCCGCACACCAAAACGAAGAGCCGGGACCGAAGGAGCCGGACTTGCGAATGCAACCAAAACGCAGGATGAAGGTGCAGGCAGGGACGTAACGGCAGCCGGCGAGAGCAGTCCTCTTCCCCCTCCGGCGACTGAAGAGCCGCTACACGCCGAAGAAGGTGTGCATGCCGAGCAAGAAATGAAAACCGAGAATGGGGTTCGCCGGCCCCGTCGCGGCTGGTGGCAGAGGCGCTTGGAGCAAGGTTGAGGAATTATCCCTGAGGGCTCAGCCTATGTTCAATTGAGTAATGCCAGCCAATTCCGGATGCGGCTGATTGCGGCTACCACGTCGTCTGTTCGACCGGCGTAGGAAAACCGCGCGTAACGATGCCCGCGCACGGGGTCGAAGTCGAGCCCGGGTGTAATCGCAACGCCGATTTCACTTAACATTCTTGATGCGAATTCGGCGCTGTCATTGGTCAGATGAGTCACGTCCGCGTAAAGGTAGAAGGCGCCGTCCGCCGGTAGGATCTCCGTTATGCCGGCGCTTGGCAGAGCGTCGAGAAGCAATGCCCGGTTGCGCCGATAGACGGATTTATAGGCTTCGAGTTCTTCGCCGGCATCGAACGCGGCGATTGCCGCCAGCTGCGAGAGCGTCGGCGCCGAAATGTACAAATTCTGAGCAAGACGTTCAATATTGCGCACCATCGGCTCTGGTACGATCATCCAGCCAATCCGCCAGCCTGTCATTGAAAAATATTTTGACAAGCTATTGATAACGACGGCGTTGTCGGAAAATGCGAGAGCGGTTTCGGCGGGTTCGTCGTACGTCAGTCCGTGATAGATCTCGTCGGAAATCAGCCAGAGTCCGTTTTGCTCGCACGTTCTTGCAAGCGCGCCGAGAGTCTCCCGGGACAACATTGTGCCCGTCGGGTTTGCGGGACTGGCCAGCAAAAGGCCCCTTATTCCTGCGCCGCCAGCAAGGTCTGTGACATCCGCCACCCGAGGCATCCAGCGACCTTGCTCAGACGTTTCAATGGATATTGCCGAAAGACCGAGGGCGCCCAAGATATGCCGGTAACATGGATAACCGGGTGAAGGCAGCGCTATGGCATCGCCTTCGTCAAACAACGCCAGGAACGCTAAAATGAAACCGGCCGACGATCCGGTTGTAACGATGATCCGCTCAGGTGCCACCTGCACTTCGTAAGTTTCCTGATAGTGCCGTGCGATCCGCGCCCTGAGGGCTGGCATACCGGTCGCTTCGGTATAGCCAATGCGGTGGGTTTCCAAGGCTTTTTTGGCCGCTTCCCTAACCAATCGAGGCGGCGGCGTTCCCGGCTGGCCAACTTCGAGATGAATAATGTCCTCGCCCCGCTGTTGCCGATTATTGGCTTCCGCGAGCATGTCCATCGCGATGAAAGGAGCAATCTCGCTCCGCCTGGCCGGCGCACCCGGCAATCGGCTTGCGCCGCCGGCTGCCTTGTCAACGACGGAGCGATCCGGGCGTTTTTTGGCTGATTTCAAGTTTGAATCGGACACTTGTTTTCCCTGTCATGATCTTGCCGTAATATGATCTCTGTCTTTGTGTTAGGATTCTATGCGTTTTCGGAATTCCTCGCAGCCCAAATTCGGGCGGGCAAGGCCAACGCGTTCACGATTAGCTTATAGCCCATGGCTGCCGCATTGACCGGTGATATCGGCCGCATTACGTTTGTGCTAGTCGGTTCGTTATAGCAATCACAGCAAAAGGCCTATCCGGATCGGCCAAAGCGGTTCCATGACAAAATCAAAGAGAAGCACGACGATGCTTTGCAATATCCTAAGTATGTTTTGGGTTTTGGCCGGGAAACGGACACTGCCGATTCTTCTCGCTGGCGTAATCGCCGTCGGGATCGGCAGGGCGCGTGTCGCCGATGCCGCGGGTCTCCGCCTTATTCGCGACTCCGAAACCGAAGAGCTCATGAGGAATTATGCACAGCCGATTTTCAAAGCCGCCGGACTGAGCTCTCAAGGTATCAAGATTCATTTGGTGAGTGATACAAGCTTCAATGCCTTTGTCGTCGACGGACAAAATATGTTCATTCATATCGGCGCATTGATGCAGTCAAAAACACCAAATCAATTGATTGGCGTCATCGCCCATGAAACCGGGCATATTACCGGCGCTGATGTCGCGGGATTGCGTGCACAGCTCAACCGCGCACGCTCAGGAATGCTCATTTTGCAGGGACTTGCGATTGCGGCGATTGCGACCGGCGCGGCTACCGGAGGCGGCAATGATCTGGCGGAAGGCGGAACAGCCTTACTCTATGGCAGCCAATCCTTAATTCAGCGGTCGATCCTGCAATACCGCAGAACAAAAGAGTCGACCGCCGACCAACGCGCGGTCACGTTTCTCAATGCGACAAAGCAGTCGGCCCGGGGAATGCTGGAGACTTTCGAATATTTCGCCAACCAGGGGCTCACAAGTTTAAGCAATGTAGACCCTTATGTGCAGAGCCATCCCATGCCACGGCAACGCATTGCGCAATTGCGGGAATTGGCCCATGCCAGCCCCTACTTCAACAAGAAGGATCCGCCTGAATTACAGCTCAGGCACGATCTGATGCGTGCAAAATTGATTGCTTTCCTCAACAAATATTCGGCGGACCGGGTATTTAAGTATTATCCTTTAACAGATCAAAGTCTTCCGGCAAAATATGCACGCGCCATCGCCTATAATTTCAAAGGGAACTTAACGAAATCGATTAGTGGACTAGATGAACTTGTCGCGGCTCAACCGAAAAATCCGTTCTACCAGGAAACGAAGGGCCAATTCCTGTTGGAAGCCGGCCGTTCTGCCGAAGCCGTCGGACCGCTCAGGAAGGCGATTGCGTTAAAGCCGGATTCGGAATTGATACTCATCATGCTTGCGCAGGCACTGCTTAATCTGGAAGGCCCAAAATATACGGAC
>CAYWBS010000408.1:0-3842 GCA_964456215.1 uncultured Hyphomicrobiaceae bacterium | reverse complement strand
CAGGGATGTGGGGAGTATGGGGGAATGGCGGAGGAGGGGTATAAGATTCTTGGTGCCGGCAATTGCATGATGAACGGACATGACACGCGCAAGCTGCCGGGGCTGCTTTTGACCCAAAGGAGAAATGCATACTCAATGCACTGCAGTTTTCGGACAGTGGAAGTTCTCCACTCTGCCACCAGATGCCAGCAAGGCACTCGAGGAGTGCCAACATTCTTCGTTTCTGGTGCTTCCTAAGGTGCATACGTCAATGACGTGTCTCAACCTTGGTTTGAGCTTGCTATGCTGTTCATCTCAGGGCTTCGGATCGTAAGAGCGCCAGAACGGCAACATTCGTCCGTCCTCAACAGTCAGCAGCAATCCGCCCTTCGTGCCACCGAAGAGAGAGATGTCAGCGGCGCGGCGCGACATAAGAGCGGGGTCCTCGGCGAGACAGGCGAAGACGGTCCGCATTATGTTGACCGGAGTCATGGTTGGGTAGAAAAACTCATTGCATCGTCCTGCCGAGTACACGGCGATCATTATGCCGTACAGGTCGAGCGTAATTGTTTCAGGGGTTACGCCTGCCTTCTTGAAAGCTTCGTTGGGATCGCCACTGCCCCAAATCTTATTATAGCGCCTGGCGCCGTGGTCGCCGAAAATCACGATTACCGCAGTTGGATCGACTGCTTTTATTCGGTCGACCGTCTCAAGCATGTGGACGTTTGCACGCTTGGTATTCTCCACGAATGTCCGTTCGAACCCGCCCAGCTGCAGCCAAGACACTCCCGGCGCATGCGCCGGGATATTGACGTGCGAGAACGTGAACCAGGGCTCAGACGTCTGCGACGAAGGCTTCGCGATGCGCTCGTAGAGCACTGAGGACTGGGCTTCAAGTGAAACCCTTCGCTTACGGCCGCCGAGTTTATTGAGCAATGGAAGGTTGAAGAGCCTGAGCGCACTCGCCATCGACTCCTCAGGGTAAATGTAATCGAGCCTTCCGCGCTCGTTGACGAAGTAATCCAAGCCATGGATCTGCTGCAAATGATACCCGTTGGATTTAAGGGTCTCGAGCACCGGATTGTGGCTCATCATGGCCATCATCGGCCGGCCAATCAGGGTGTCGTCATTGCCGAACGCCAACCTGAAATAGTGATGGGCGCCGATGAAAGTGGCGGTCGTAGTGTACCAGGTCGAGTCGTAGTTGCTGAACGTATGAAGCACTTTGAACCCGCGCCTCTCGAGCGCGGCGTAGTGCGCATTATTGTCGAAATGGAATAAGCGCTCGTAGACGTCTTTACTGCCATACGCGTCGTAGATGAAGAGATAGATATTGGGACGCGTCTTAAACTTAGCGGTTTCGAAGTCCTGCCGAATCTCGTTGGCCTGCGGAGCCTTCGCTGGGAGCGCCGCGGATGCCCAACTGGTGGCAGCGACAATCGAGAAGATCGTGAGGAACGTATTCACGATCCGCTGCCCTCCGTGGCCATAGACCACCACCAGAACAACGGCAAAGAGGATGCACATTCCTATCTGGACGGCACGGAACGGCATCACCGGCTGCAGCGTGCGGTATAACAACACGCATAAGATGATCGCGCTAATCAGGGGAAACAGGAAGTTGCGAAAAGAGGTTACGACTGCGGCTTTGTTCTTGCCGCGGGCGGCGATGAAGGCCAACCCGCGTGCGACCAGCTCAGTCAATACCGCCAGCCCTAATCCAGCAGCAAGAGATGCGCAGACGAGCCAGAGGGCCTTCGTGAAATGAACAGCGTACCAGTTTTGCGATAGGACGAACAATGTCGGCGCGACCGTCGCCAGGACAATGGTAGCGGCAAACCTCCACGATGCACGGCCGTTGGACGCGTTACTCGCAACTTCAACCATTGTGACCTACCGCCGGCGCATGAGACAGAGCGTGCGCTCACTTCCCGGGATCGGCGCCGCCTTGATAATCTCGAAATGCGCTCCGAACGCGGAGACGAAGCCGTCCTCGTGATAATCGGGAAAGACATCGGGCCGATTTGCCAGCAGACGACGCACCTGAGAATCAACTTTCGGCACGAACTCGATTATGAGCATCGGCGCAATCGACGCCATGAACCTGGCGATGTAGTCGAGGGGCAGATTGTTGGTGATCGCGAGATGGTGGATAAGCGCTAGCGCGACCACAAGGTCAGGATGCCCGCGCTCTATCAACGCGCGCCTTTCCTTGTTCGCAAAACCAAGCGCGGGCGGCGGATTGGTCAGATCGACGACGACCGGCAGGATGTTGGAGATACCGTCCCGCCGACAGATCTCGTAATTTGCCTGAACCGCTCGAGGATCGATATCCATGCAAACGATCAGCCGCCCGAGGTGGTGAATCGCACGCGAAAACTCGCCATTGTTGCCGCCAAGGTCCCAAATCGTGCGCGGCGCTACGTCTTTGACATGGTCGCGCAGCATCTGCCTTTTTGCGGCGAAGGCAGCATCGCTGTAGTTTGTATCCGAATAATAGTCACCCCATTCGGTCGCCTGCTGAATAGGATTTAGACTCTGAACGAGCCGCAGCAGAGAATTCGCAATCGCCACAAAAGACTTCGTCGAAAGACTCCTCTGCTTGACGACCATTCCCCGCAGGTCGGAATACCTCTGCGAGACACGGGCATGCAAATGCAGGTGCATCTGAATGGCCACCGACAGCCGCGTGCGTCTTGGCAGAAGTTTTGACACCAGATCGAGAGGGGGCCCATCGATATAGAGCTGGAGTATGCGGCCGAACGACACGTCCAAATACGCCATGAGCAGCAGCGGCGAGAGAAAGTGGCGGCAGAATTGGCCATAAGCCGGCCACGCAGAATGGTCCGAAACAAGATCGAACGACAAATGATCGATGAAGACAGCGCGGCCATCGACGAACTGTATATTGAACGCGCTGGCATCCTTCAACAGCGCGTCGTGGTGGAGCGCGAGCAGATGCAGATTCAGCGTCGCGATGGCCGCGTCCTTGAGTTGCGCGAAACTCCACTCGTACGGGTAGGTGATCATGGGGATCTGCTTCGGCTTCAGGATCGCCAAGCAGTTCTCCTTAGGGAACGGTATGTCTATCTGAGCAGGATCCAATGTCTCAAAGCTCAGCAGCAGCTGCGCGTCGACTGCCGATTTGTACAGGCCGGATGTCAGAGCGTTTTCGAAGGAGCGCGCATATTGGCGATCGACAAAGCGATAAATTTCTTCGCCGCGCCAAAAGAGGAAACCGGATGGATCCCGAAATGAACCGAACTCGCGTTGATCTGCGCGCGAGTACGCCCCAAGGGCCGCGGCGGTGGCAGACATCGCCACCGTGCTCATGCCGGGTCGATGGGTGGTGTCTTCGGTCCGAGGATCCGTCGCGCAAGACTTTTAATACGGGACCAGAAGATGCGGATCGAGGCGGCTGCCGTGAGTCCTCCCGCGATGATCATCTGAATTACGAGGCTTCCTGTGCCCGGATCAAGATAGGCGAAAGCCGATGCTGTCGACGCCATGAGCAGCGCGGACGCGACCACAAGCAACTTGAACATGATCCCCCCAATCAACTGGATACGAACGGCAAACTAAACTTTGTGTTCCGATAGTGTCACAAAAATGACACGAGGCGGTTGCGGGACTAAACACCTAATCTACCCGGTCATGATGAGCCGCCTTAGGATTGGCTACCTGCCATCGTCCGATTCTGGCCTTCTCTCCCCTCGCGCCACGGCAGTTCGCAGCTCCCCTTAGCGCGCAAAGCAGCCCTCACCCCGCCGCTTCCGTCGGCGCGACCCACGTCTCGCGCATGGTGACGAGCTCCTCGGCCGACGTCGGGTGCAGCCCCATGGTGGCGTCGAAGTCCGCCTTGG
>CAYWBS010000407.1:0-3850 GCA_964456215.1 uncultured Hyphomicrobiaceae bacterium | reverse complement strand
TGACGACGCTTTGTTATTTTCTTCAAGCATGTGGTGAACATGGAAAAAGCATCTGGATTCTTGACCGGCCGAATCCGGTAGGCCGGCCGGTTGAAGGAACCATTCTGGAGGAGGGCTGGGAGAGTTTCGTAGGCGCGGCACCGCTGATCATGCGCCATGGTCTGACGCTTGGCGAGCTTGGCAAATGGTTTGTCGCCTTGAAGAAACTGGATTTGGATTTCCATGTTGTGCCGATGGAGGATTTTGATCCGGAACAGGGTCCAGGCTTTGGGTGGCCCGTCCGTGAGCTTTCGTGGGTCAATCCCAGTCCAAACGCATCGAGCCTCAATATGGCCCGGTGCTTTCCCGGAACCGTGCTATTCGAAGGGACAACGTTGTCCGAGGGGCGGGGCACGACAACCGCTCTTGAAGTTATCGGCGCACCGGACATCGATTTCGACTTGATTGTCAATCGAGCAATCGCCCTGCGAGGCGAGTGGCTCGCCGGATGCTCGGTCAGGCGGTGTTCTTTCGAGCCTACGTTTCACAAGCACGCCGGCAAGTTGTGTTGGGGACTACAAATTCACACCGATAATCGCTCGTACCGGCATGAGGGCTTCCGGCCGTATCGATTGGCCGCTCTTCTCTTGAAAGCCATCCGCCTGGAATATCCCGATTATCAAATATGGCGGGATTTCCCTTATGAATATGAAACTGAAAAGCTGGCTATCGATCTGTTGAGCGGCGGAACGTTTCTGCGAAGCTGGGTGGACGACCCAACTCTGGGACCGGCCGATTTCGACGAACGCCTGAAAAAGGACGAGCAACAATGGTCTCGAGTTCGCGTGCCGTATCTTCTGTACTGAGGATCGTCAGTGCCCCGGTCGAGCGCTAGCTGTGGTCTTTCATAGAAAAAGCGCTAGATGTGGAGCCCCGGCAGGTGAGCAAAGGCTGCGCGAAGTTGTCACGTCCGGCGGTTTCAGCAGATTTCGGCGGGGCCCCGAAACGCCGTTCAACCTGATCCTGGAAGCGAGGGTGTAGGAAGGGCGTTCCATGGAACTGTATGAACTCATTCTGCGCCAGGCGGCGGAAGCCATACGTCTCGGCGAAATAACCGCTTCAACATACTGCCGCGCGCTCCTTGAGCGCTGCGAGGCGGTGCAATCATTGAACGCCTTTATATCGCTGGACGGCGAGCGCTTACTGAGTGAGGCGCGCGAGGCTGATCGCAAATGGCGCGGAAGAAACCACCTCGGCCGGCTGCACGGGGTCCCGATTGCCATCAAGGACTGCTTCGACGTTGCCGGAACGCCGACGACAGCCGGGACGCCGGCACTCCGTGACAACATTCCAGAGCGAACCGCGACCGTGCTCCAGCGTCTGTTCGATGCCGGCGGGCTGCTGCTCGGCAAGACGAACATGCATGAATTGGCCTTTGGGATCACCAGCGACAATGACTTTACGGGACCGGTGCGCAATCCTTATGACCGGACGATGTCGCCGGGCGGCAGCAGCGGCGGGACGGCCGCCGCTGTCGCGGCGAGGACGGCGCCCGCCGGTATTGGCTCGGATACCAGCGGTTCCATCAGGATTCCGGCGGCGCATTGCGGCATTGTCGGCTATCGCCCTTCAACCGGGCGTTATCCGGGCGACGGGATGGTCCCCATGAACCATACGCGGGACGCGCCGGGCTTGATGGCGCGCTCCGTCGGCGACATCGCGCTGCTTGACGAGATCATATGCGGCGAAATGATGCTCCATCCCGTCGAATTGCAGGGAATGAGGGTCGGGCTTCCGAGGGACGACTTCTTTGCCGGATTGGACAGCCGTGTGGCAGTTGTCATTGATGCGGAATTGCGGAGATTGCGGGAGCTTGGCGTCAATTTTATCGACGCCGAGCCGCCTGATTTTGCCGCCGCCCGATCAAAGGCCGCGGGGCCGATCATGGCCTGGGAAATGCCGCGCGACGTTACGCGATATTTGGCAGAAGCCGGGATCGGGATCGGCTTCGAGGAACTCGTTGCTGCGGTGGCCAGCCCATACGTGAAATCCGAGCTGGAAAACGTGTTGAGAGCCGGAAGCGCCGCGGACCTCAAGAGCCGGTACAACCGGGTGCTCTCTGACGTCATCCCGCGCCACCGCGCGCAATATCAGGCTTATTTCAGAGAAAACAATCTTCAAGCCATTGTCTTTCCGACGACGCCGCTGGCGCCACCGCCTCTCGGCCACAACGATAAGGTGACGGTAAACGGCGAACAGGTTTCTGTCTGGCGGAGTCTGCGCAATTCGGTCACTGCGTCACTCGTGGGTGCGCCCTGTCTCAGCCTTCCCGCCGGAATGACCGAGGACGGACTGCCGGTGGGCATTGAATTCGACGGGCTGCCCTCAGCCGACAGAGATCTTTTGTCCGTCGGAATGGCCTGGGAGCGGACAAGCAGCACTATACCCGGACCGCAGATCTGAAGTCAGCGTGAGAATTTCAGCTGAAATGCCGCACCATGTCGACGGCGCCTTATTGCATCGGCCCGGGGCTTGACATCGCCACCTGCAAACCCGATCCGGAAAAAGACCGGAAAATCAATGACGACCGGTCTTTCGCGCATTCATTCTCCTCGCCTGGAAAGCCTGGCGCCAACGGTGCTCGATCTCAGCCGCGATCGCCGGCGTGGCGTGGAGCGGCTCGTAGCGCCAGCTCTCAAGTCTCTCCAGTGGAGCCGATAGCGAGCGTGTCGCCCCGTAGCGCTTCAATGCTTCGTGAAATCGGGTGAATTTCGGCGAGCCGCCATCCGGTTTAAAAACATAGACCGGCCGGCCGGTCGCGCAGGCTTCGCCCGTCATGTTGACGGAATCGGCGGTGACCAGCAAATAGTCGGCAGCGGAAAGAAAGTGCGGATAGGGATTTTTCCCGCACCCTTCCCAGAAGATCCGCGGGCTTGCCTTTGTAGCCGCCGCCGCCGCCGCGACCGTCGCTGAGGCGGACCGGCGGGACGGCGTAATCATGAAGCTCGCCCCGAGTTCGGCCAGCGAACGCAGAACAAGTGCGAGCCGCGAATTTGCCTGTTCGGTGAACCGGTAGGCCGAATTCGGTCCGCCAAGAACAACTGCAATCCTCGGATTGGGAAGCCCTGCGATGTCGGGTGGCGGAGAACGCCTCAGCCGCTCCAGCCTTTCCGGGCTATGGGGATGGGCTGAGACAAGCGTGGTAAAGACGTTTTTGCCCGACAGCCGGTCATGGGCGGGAACCCATATCAGATCCGCTGTCTTGAGCCCGGTTCGGGGGTTCTGAAGGACGACCGTGAACGTCTTGCCGCCGGCCTTCTTTCGCAGCATCCGCAGATAGGGAACGCCCTGCCGCCCGCCGCCAATGGCAATCTCGGGCCATGGCGGCGAGAAACTGCCGGACAAGGCTCCGAAGCCCTCCCGCAGGTCCAACGGCCCCCAAGGCGCCAATGAACGCCATGGCTGCCGCGGGTTGATCCGCTTCAGCGCATAATCGAGGCGCAGCTCCCTGGCGACGCTGATCGCTTGAATCTCGATTCCGATCGTACCGTCGGTGATGATCCAGGCGCTGCGACCGGCAAGTCTCAGGGGGGCGGGTTCGCTGTCGGGCTCTCCGGCGTGGTCCGGCTGCAGATCGTTTTGGAATAGCGTCATCAACATCTTCCTGAGCAGAAGTTAGTTCTGAAATTCGCTTGTGCTCGCCCTACACGACCTCGTCGGCATCCGGCTGCGGGGCCCCAACCTCCAGCGGCGATGGACCCACAACCACTGTTCGGGATGTTCACGAACCCAGCCTTCGACGATGACCGCAACGAGGGCCGTTGTTTTTTCGACGTCGATATGCCCTTCTCCGTCCCGCGGCAATTCGAGC
>CAYWBS010000406.1:0-3856 GCA_964456215.1 uncultured Hyphomicrobiaceae bacterium | reverse complement strand
ATACTCTCTTAGCTCAGACTGCAGGTTGTCCCAAAACATTTGACGACGGACACTCAGCGATATACAACCCGAACATTGGCTCGCCGAGTACACCAGCGACCTGATTGATCTTCTGAACGTGCTCGGGCGAATCGTACTGCTTGAGCCGAAGCAGGCCGCCCTTCTTGCGGAAATACTTTCCGGCCCGCTGATCGACCACTCCAAACTCTTGGAAGCAGGGGCTCTTGTTGCGCCGACCGACAACGGGCATTGAGCCGCTCGGCGGCGGGGATAACTGCCCCTGCCGTCTCGCTCGCGCTCGATTGTCTGTTTAGACTCCAAGTGATTCGGAGCCTGGAAGCAGCGGGACATGAGCCAGTCTGATCAGTCGGACCTGTTTGGGAATCCGCCTCAGGGCGATTTGTTCGGCCCGCCGGAGGCGGTCGATTGCGCTCCGAATCCCGACGCTGTGCGCGCCGAGTTGCTTGACATTCTCGCGCAGGCCCGGGCCGCGAAGTCCCTGCCATGGAGCCCGCGCGAGGTTCTCTACTATCAGACCGTCTTCCCGCAAATGACAAACTGGCTGCCCGACGAGGAGGCCGCGCAGTTGCGCTTCGAATTCCAATCGGAACTCGCGCGGCTCGAAGCGGCATGATCAACGGATCAAGACAAAACGCAAGAAAAACCCGCCTGCCGCGACCCCCTAATCTCCGGTTAATTCGAATGGAACACAAAAAAGGGCCGCCCCCGAAGGCGCGGCCCTTGGCAATTGCTGTCCGGACGTTGAGGCTTACATCATGCCGCCCATACCGCCCATGCCGCCCATGTCAGGAGCATGGGAGTGTTCTTCTTTCTTCAGCGCTTCGGCGACACCGGCTTCGGTGGTGATCAGAAGGCCGGCGACGGATGCGGCATCCTGGAGCGCCGTGCGCACGACTTTCGCCGGGTCGATAATGCCCTTCTCGAACATATCGACATATTCATCGTTCTGGGCGTCATAGCCGTAGGAAGCCTTGTCCTTGTCGAGGATCTTGCCGACGACGATGGAGCCCTCGACACCGGCATTCTCGGCGATCTGGCGGAGCGGCGCCTGAAGCGCGCGGCGGACGATCTTGATGCCCGCCGCCTGATCGTCGTTGTCCGGCTTCGCCTTGATGGCCTTGGCGCCGCGAAGCAGGGCAATTCCGCCGCCAGCGACAACGCCTTCCTCGACGGCCGCGCGGGTGGAGTTCAGCGCATCGTCGACGCGGTCCTTGCGCTCTTTCACCTCGATCTCGGTGGCACCGCCGACCTTGATCACCGCGACGCCGCCGGCGAGCTTGGCAAGACGCTCCTGCAGCTTTTCGCGGTCATAATCGGAAGTCGTTTCCTCGATCTGCGCCTTGATCTGGGAGACGCGGGCTTCGATGTCTTTCTTTTTACCGGCGCCATCGACAATCGTGGTGTCGTCCTTAGTGATCGAGATACGCTTTGCTCTGCCAAGCATATCTATGGTCACGTTCTCAAGCTTGATGCCGAGGTCTTCGGAAATGAGCTCACCGCCCGTCAGAACGGCGATGTCCTGCAGCATCGCCTTGCGGCGGTCACCGAAGCCGGGCGCTTTAACGGCGGCGATCTTCAGGCCGCCCCTGAGCTTGTTGACGACAAGGGTTGCCAGCGCCTCACCTTCGACATCCTCCGCAATGATCAGCAGGGCCTTACCGGACTGAACGACCGCTTCGAGGACCGGAAGCATGGATTGCAGGTTGGAGAGCTTCTTCTCGTGGATCAATATGTAGGGATCCTCCAACTCGGCGATCATCTTGTCGGCATTCGTGATGAAGTACGGCGACAGATAGCCGCGGTCGAATTGCATGCCTTCGACGACCTCAAGCTCGCTCTCGAGGCTCTTGGCCTCCTCGACCGTGATAACGCCCTCATTGCCGACCTTCTGCATGGCGTCGGCGATCATTTCACCGATCGCCGTCTCGCCATTCGCCGAAATCGTGCCGACCTGGGAGATCTCCTCGGAGGACTTGACCTTCTTGGCGCTGCTTTGGATATGGGCGACAACGTCGGCGACCGCCTTGTCGATGCCCCGCTTCAAGTCCATGGGGTTCATACCGGCGGCAACCGCCTTCATGCCCTCGTGGACGATTGATTGCGCGAGCAGTGTCGCCGTCGTCGTGCCGTCGCCGGCGACGTCATTGGTCTTGGAGGCGACCTCGCGGACCATTTGCGCGCCCATATTCTCGAACTTGTCGTTGAGCTCAATTTCCTTGGCGACGGTCACGCCGTCCTTGGTCGTGCGCGGGGCGCCAAAGGATTTTTCGAGAACGACGTTGCGGCCCTTGGGGCCGAGGGTGATCTTGACTGCATTGGCGAGCAGATCGACGCCACGGAGCATGCGTTCGCGGGCGTCGGTTGAAAATTTGACTTCTTTTGCGGACATGGCTGATTCCTAGTTAGATTTTCAGTCAGGAGTGATCGTTGAGGGGTATTGATATGCTGGGGAGCGCGCGGCGGCCGCAATTGGCCTCGTTTTTGCCATCAGGCCTCAAGCACGCCCATAATGTCGGATTCTTTCATGATCAAAAGCTCCTCGCCTTCGATCTTGACCTCTGTGCCGGACCACTTTCCAAACAGGACTTTATCGCCGGTTTGAACATCGAGAGGGGTTATATTGCCGTCGTCGCCGCGTGCGCCCGGGCCGACAGCAACGATTTCGCCTTGTTGCGGCTTTTCCGCCGCCGTGTCGGGTATGATAATACCTCCGACTGTCTTGTTATCGTCTTCGATGCGGCGAAGCACCACGCGGTCATGAAGTGGACGAAACTTCATTTCGTACTCCCCTAATAAGGTTGCCTTCGAATAAAACATTGTTTTGGGTTGGTTGATAGGATTCCCGTTAGCACTCATCTCAATTGAGTGCTAATGACCGGCTGTTAGATACGCACGGCGACTTGGAATGTCAAGACCGTTTGACCTTCACCATCCCGGCGCCGGGCAAGTCCAAGGCTTTATACAAGTGTTTGAAACATAAGGATTAATGATAGCCTTGAGGGTGTTTTCCCCGGCTCTTTTCGCAGTACCGCTGATCGGGGAATGCGTTATGGCCGGCAAGAAGCCGCAAATGCTTGCACATAACGGAAGGCTTAAAGGCGCAGCTCTTCCCGGGCTGGATGCGCGCTGCCTCTGCAAGCGAAAGGGCGCCGCGACGCGCCGCCCTTTCAGCCAAGTGTTCGGTGGTTTTGTGGCCGGCAGTGTTACTTGTCGTTGATGAAAAGATAATCACCGCCACCGGCGCCGGAATGGCAGGCGATACAGCCCTTGTCCATGCCTTTGGCGACGCGGCCGGCGAGCATCATCCCCTTGGGATTCTTGTCGAGGCTGCCATCCGGCATATATTTCGCCCAGAACCAATCCTTGTTGTCCTTGTCATAGCCGGCTTCGCGCTTGAACATGACGGTGACCGCCATCAAATGCTTATTGGGGTCCGCCCAGACGTCGCTCGTCTTTATGCCGGCTGGTCCAAAATTCTTTTTCACGATCACTTGTCCGCTGCGGCCCTTCACGTTGACGGTGCTGGTAATCGTCTCCAACACCGCGCCGTGGGGTGCTTGACCCTCATAGGGCCGGGCATTGACTGAATTCTTGCCGACGAGATTTGCTTTTGTCAGCGCTGTCCACAGGTCCTTTGAAAACGCGACCGAGGCCTTATCACCGAACATCATTTTGTCCTGGCCGTTGGCAATGCCGACGTTGAAGCCAGCGGCTTGAATGACCGCCAGGCAGAGGGCAGCCCCCCCGCCAAGGATCGTCATGTACTTCCTCATATGAGAAGTCCTCCCAAATTGGTTTCGAAACTGAAAGTCCGCGCCGCACGAGCGCAGGCAGA
>CAYWBS010000405.1:0-3858 GCA_964456215.1 uncultured Hyphomicrobiaceae bacterium | reverse complement strand
TTCTTGGACTTAGGAGTGACGCTATCCAGCTGCTGCGCCCGGCTACCGTCACTCCTAAGTCCAAGGACATCGTCGAGTCGGTCCAAGATCTCTTGCTGCGCGGCGTCTATCTCAACTTGACGGAGCGTGTGAATTTGGAACGGCGGTTGGTCGCTGCCCTTACCGAGGATTGCCGCCGCGTAGTTGTGGGCTATACGGTAAGACGCGAATATTACAACGCCGATTTTATTGACGGCGCCGAAAACATCAGCGTCGACGCCCAGCTTGGCCTGAATTCACCGGTCTTCATTCGCACTGCGAAGCTCAAGGACTATCCATGGAACGGCTCGCTTCGGGTCGGTTTGGCCAGCGAACCTAAAGCGGCCTGGAACCCTGTCGCTGGCTTTACGGACGTGTCGGGCAGGCTGATCTGGTCGGCGATCGACGATCCGGCATTGGTGCCGTTTCCGTCAAATGCCAGCTGGCTGCCTAACCGCCTGGAGTTCTCCGTTACACGAGCGCCAAGTGGTCAGTCGGGCGGCATCAAGGTGCCTGATAATGCGCTTCGCCCGACCCCGGGGAGCGGCGTGCTCAAAGCCGCCGGGCAACTCAGCTTCGCCTCGACAAAGCTGGTTTACAAAATCCTCGCTTCGCCTTTTCAGGACGGCACCGAGACGGACATTGCCGATCTTTTATACCCGTTCGTCCTGGCCTACCGGTGGGGCGCCAAGGCGGATACCGCCGACAAGGCCTACGATCCGCGCGTTGCCCACGCTCTTAGCCGGATGCAGGACCGGCTTATGGGGCTGAGTGTGGTGCGTGTGGAAAAGAAAGTGAAGCCCATCGCCCCCGGCTTTGATGTCATTCAGTCAACACCTGTGATCGAGGTTTATCTCAGGGACACGCCCGGCGATGAGCAGCAACTGGCCGCTTTAGCGCCGCCCTGGAGCAGCGTTCCCTGGCATGTGCTGACGCTGATGGAAGAGGCCGTCTTGCGCGGGATCGCCGCTTTCTCGAATGAAGACGCGGAACGACGGGGGGTGGCATGGCTGGATCTGGTGCGAGATCGCTCGCTGCACGGCCGATTGAAGAAACTGATCGGGGAATTCGAGCGCAAAAGCTACCGTCCAGAGGCACTCAAAGACCTTGTGACTGCTGAAGCTGCGGCGCTTCGCTGGCACGCCCTCGGGGCATTTGCCGAGAAAAATGGACATCTGCTGGTCACCAACGGTCCTTACCGGCTCAAGGAATGGACGCCCGATTCGGTGTCGCTACAGGCTGTCCGTGAGGCCACCTATCCGTTAGGTTTCGGTACCTTCGACCGTTACGTCCATCCGCCGCGCGCGGTGATCAGGGAGATGACGCGAGAGGGCAGCCGCATCATGGTCAGCGCCGACGCGGATATCACCGTCAAGGTCCAGCGCCAGACCCGGATCGACCGCGAGCCGCTGACGCGGCGGACATCGAACGGCGTTTTCGGTCTTCTCGTCGTCAGCCGCTATCTCTTGGTGGGTCCGGACGGTGCCGTTGTCGATGTCGGGAAGATGCACTGGCTGGAAGACGGGCGCTTCGCGGTCGACGTGCCCGACCGGCTGCCGCCCGGCCGGTACACACTGCTCGTGGCAATTTTTCTCGATGGCAATGCTCTACAGCCTTCGGCAAAAATTTTGGAGTTCGATGTCAAAGGAAACAAACACCTCTAGCAGGCCGAGCAGTCTTCGGTCTCCCTTTTCGGACGCGCGCGCGACGTCCCTCCGGTACCGGCCGCCGCCCCGGTTCGCAGCGCAAGGCGATGCGCGGCCACGGCCGGGACCCGCCAACTTCTTGCAAGGCATATCAGGATATCCTAATCTAAAAAATCCAGCATTTCCAAAGCTCCCCAGGAACTCTTAATGACCACATCATTTGAAAAGGCCGGACCGTTCTTTTAAACAGGCGGCGCCATTAGGGAAGGGGGAGGAAGAATATTGGAAATCTTCATCATTCAAGTTCTGAATTCCATTTTCTACGCTTCGATTTTATTTTTGATCGCAGCCGGTCTCAGCTTGATTTATGGCGTCATGCAGATCATCAATATGGCGCATGGCAGTCTCTATGCCCTCGGCGCCTTTGTTACCGCATGGGTCATCGGCAAGGCGGTCGCGCTGGGCAGCGTCGCCCTGCTCTTTCTTCTGCTGCCTGCAGGCGCCCTGGCGGTGGCGGCCGCCGGCCTGGTGATCGAGCCGCTCCTCCTCAGGCCCTTATACAAGAGGCCGGAGGAATATCAGCTGCTGGTGACCTTCGGCTTGCTCCTGATCATCGAAGATGTCATTCGCTTCCTATTCGGGGGCACGCCGCTGTCCGCTGATCCGCTGATCGATGCCATGGGGAGTATTCCGGTGATGACCTTGATCTACCCGGCTTACAACCTGCTCGTCATCGCCATTGGCATCCTCGCTGTTATCCTGCTTTGGGCGTTTATCTACCGCACCAAGTTCGGGGTGATGCTCCGGGCAACGTCCCAGGACAGGCGGATGGCGTCGGCCCTCGGCCTCAACGTCAAGAAGGTCTACATCCAGGCCTTTGCCATCGGCTGTTTCATGGCCGGCCTCGGCGGTGCGATCGTCGTCCCAAGCCAAGCGGCGGTCCTGGGTATGGGAATTGATGCGCTGATCCTCGCCTTTGTCGTCGTCGTCATTGGTGGCCTTGGCAGCCTTGAAGGCGCCTTGGTCGGCGCTTTGCTGGTCAGCTTCGTGCGCACGGCGGGGATCCAATTCTTTCCGGAGGTCGAGCTAGCAGCGCTTTATATCATCGCCGCCGTTGTGCTTCTTATCCGGCCCACCGGCATCTTCGGTAAAGCGTGATGACGCCGCGTATGCCGACGAGAAAGACTTCGCCGTGGCGGCTTGCGGCCTTTGCGGCGCCGGTCGTCCTCGCGCTTCTGATAGTGCCGGCCGTCTTTAGCCCATACCAGACGCAGCTTCTCACTTACGGTCTGGTCTTTGCGATTGCCGCCCTCGGTTTCAACCTGCTGCTCGGCTATACCGGCCTGTTGTCGTTTGGCCATTCCGCCTATTTCGGCTTGGGCGCTTATACGGCTGCCTTCATGGTAAGGTATCTCGGCGTCCAGTCGATGGAACTTTACATCTTGGGCGGACTCATCGTCACCGTGCTCGTATCGGCGGTGTTCGGCTATATTTGCGTCCGCCATACGCGAATTTTTTTCGCGATCCTGACGCTGGCGCTGTCACAGGTCCTCTGGACGCTTGCATATAAGTTCTTCTGGGTGACGGGCGGCACCGACGGTATCCGGATTCCCTTTGCCAGCTTGACTCTGGCTGCCGGGCTGATCGACTTTACCGGCCGCGCGGTCTACCAGAAGTTCATCAGCTTTTACTATTATTACGTCCTTGCCTTTTTCTTGTTCAGCACGGCGGCGATGTGGGTGATCGTCCATTCGCCGTTCGGCAAGGCGTTGCAGGCCATTCGCGACAACGAAATATGCGCAGAATTCCTCGGCGTGAGAGTCCGGCGTTATCGCTGGCTGGCATTCCTCGTTTCCGGAACATTCACGGGACTGGCTGGCACTCTGTGGGTGCCTTTAAATGGATTGGTCACTCCTGACATCGTTTACTGGCCGTTTTCAGGCGAAATTGTCTTCATGAGCGTACTCGGAGGTTTTCGGAACTTCACCGGACCGATAGTCGGCGCGGTCGCGTTCAACTTTCTGAAAACCTACGCAATCGCTTCAACTGAATATTGGCAAATGGCTCTCGGAATTGTCCTTGTCGTCCTTGTGTTGGCTTTGCCGGCCGGTTTGGTCGGAGCACTGCGTCGGGGGATAGCGAGGCTTCGGCGTAAGGAAGAAGGGGCGGCGCCGGAGCTTCGGGATGATGAACA
>CAYWBS010000404.1:0-3884 GCA_964456215.1 uncultured Hyphomicrobiaceae bacterium | reverse complement strand
ACAGGACGGCGACACCCACGGCGATGAACGATACACGGGCAAGGCTCCAGTGCTCGGCTGCGAGGATGGCGTCGATTTCTCCCTCCCGGGTCGACAGCAGCAAGGCCCCGAGCACAGGCCGCGAATGCCTTATCGGTACGGCGACATTTACAATAAGTTCGCCGTATTCATTTACACGGACGATCGGAGTCATTGTTCCGGCGAGCGCCGTGACGACTTCCGAATAAGCCTTGCCATTAGCCTCGCCGATTTCCTTGTAGACGAGCAGATCGCGGCGGCGCAGCCAATACTTAATATTACGAAACTGACGGTCGAAGATGCCGACATCGTCGTGTTCCAGGGGCAGCGGCAAGTCGATCTGAAGGACATGGCCCCGCTTATATTGGCGGGCGCTATCCAAAATAAGCGATCCATCGCGGGCGTAGATCCGGGCGCGCGTACCCGTCGGTTGCACCAGATGCCGCAATATTGGAGCAACGTCCACGGGGTTGATCAGAAACTCATAAGACGAAAAACTATCTGACCGATTGGCGTCTTGACTTGCGCCTTCTTCCTGCAGCAGTTGATCGGACTCGATGACGAAGGCTCTGGTATTCTTTGCGGCCGCTGCAGCAATCGCCGTGGCGATGATTTGGCCCTGGGTCTGCAGGCTTTTGACCTGGGCATCAATGAGGTTTGCCGTTGATTGATTGAGATAGACGATCCCGGAAATCAAAATGGCCAGGCCGAGCAGATTGACAATAACGATCCGCCCCGTCAGCGTCGTAATACGGCCAGAAAAACTAACGCGGCCAAATAAGCGCCCTATGCGCTGAGTCCAGCTGCTCAGCCTTGTCCTTAGGTCAAGGGCCTGCCAGGACCGGTCAGTTTCGACTGCCATCTGGCCTCGTCATCATCATTCCTTGAACCTGTATCCCACGCCATAGAGCGTTTCGATTACGTCAAAGTCATCATCGACGACTTTGAATTTCTTGCGCAACCGTTTGATGTGGCTATCGATGGTGCGGTCATCCACATATACCTGATCGTCGTATGCCGCGTCCATCAAAGCATCCCGGCTTTTGACGACGCCGGGACGCTGCGCCAGCGCATGGAGAATCAGAAATTCCGTCACGGTAAGCGTCACCGCCTGACCATCCCAATGGCAGGTATGGCGCTCCGGATCCATCATCAGCTTTCCGCGTTCCAATACTTTGGCATCATTGGAGGGCTGCACGCTGCCGTCCTTTATCTGTGACCGGCGGAGAATGGCTCTGACGCGCTCGACCAGCAAGCGTTGGGAAAAGGGTTTGGAGATGAAATCATCCGCTCCCATCTTCAACCCGAACAGCTCATCGATCTCCTCGTCCTTCGAAGTGAGGAAGATAACGGGCATTTCGGATTTCTGCCGGAGGCGGCGGAGCAACTCCATACCGTCCATTCGCGGCATTTTGATATCAAGGATTGCGAGGTCGGGCGGATGCGTCGTCAATCCGTCATAGGCGGATACGCCGTCATTGTAGGTATGAATCTTATAACCCTCAGCTTCCAACACCATTCTGAGCGAGGCGAGGATGTTGCGGTCGTCGTCGACTAGAGCGATTGTGGGCATGATCTCTGTTTCCCGAGCGATAAGTCTGCTCGTGGCGATCTATGGCTTCATAGTGAGCAAATTGTGGCAAGACAAAGTTTTGCGCGGTTACAGATGAACGCGAGCGGAAAAACAGATTACCACTAATGCGCAAATCTTGTCCTGGCTTGCACGGCCTATGATACACCAACACGATGATTGATACAGATAATAACGCCGCGCCGGCAAACGCAAGACTCTTGATCCGCACCAGCTTCAAAGCGGCTTTGGCGACGCTTGATCCCCATTCCGGCGCACCCTACGCCTCACTTGTCACCGTGGCAACCGATCCGACCGGAGCTCCCGTCTTCCTGATTTCCGAGCTTGCCAAACATACACATAATCTGAGCCGCGACAACCGTATCTCGCTTCTGTTTGACGGTACGGATTATATCGCGGACCCGCTGGCGGGACCCCGCGTCAGCGTCTCTGGACGGGCGGTCAAAGATGAAAGAGATTGCGTACGCATGCGCTTTCTCAGACGTCACCCCGAAGCAGCCGCATACGCCGATTTCACTGATTTCTCGTATTTCCGGTTGGCCATCGAGCATTGCCATTGTGTCGGCGGTTTCGGCCGAATCCATGATCTTGGCCGGTCCGACCTGGAGTGCGACATTACCGGCGCCGAAGCACTGATCGAGTGCGAAAACCAGATTGTCGACCGCATGAATAAAGATCATGCAGATTCCGTCCGGATCTGTGCGACGCGGCTGCTTGGTGCAGCCGATGGTCATTGGAGATTGTCCGGATGTGACGTCGAAGGATGCGATCTAATGAACGGCGAGAGGGCGCTAAGGCTAGTTTTTCCCGAACGGGTAACGTCACCTGACGAGGCCCAGCAGGCCCTCATAACCTTTGCAGAGCAGGCACAAAACGCTTGAGCTCCCGCCATTCGTGCGAATGACCTTTATGCAAAAAGAGGCAAGGCCATGGCTCATTCCGGCGGCGGCCGTTTTTCTGGTCGAGTGCGGTGGGTGAGCTGAAATTCGACAACGGCCGCCGCCGTTTTCCGCCGCTGAAACAGACTTCTGGCCTCAATATTTTGTACTTATTGGCGTTTTTTTGCGAGTTGTGCGTCTTGACCAAGTGAAAGCTGGTTCATAGTGTGCATAATCTTGCGGGTGGAAGGACACAGAGATAGCCGTCAAGCTGTTTTACGGATTAGGAATTGGGAGGGAGCCGCGTCATGGCTGTGCAACCATCAATTGTGGATGAGTTTTATGCCAAAGTCATTCCGGACCTTACCTTGCCGCCCGAACGTATCAATTCCTCCGAAATAGCACTCTATGAAACGGCGATCGCCGCCGGGGAAGGTCGTCTCGCGGCGACGGGCGCACTGGCAGTCGAGACCGGCCAGCATACCGGGCGGTCGGCGCGCGACAAGTTCATCGTCCGCGACGCGGTCACGGACCCGGTGATCTGGTGGGACAACAATCAGTCCATGACGCCGGAACATTTCGAATGTCTCTACGCCGACGTGCTCACCCATGCACAGAATAAGGACCTGTTCCAGCAGGACCTTTTCGCAGGCGCCGACCCGGCCTACAGGCTGCCTGTCCGCGTCTTTACTGAATATGCGTGGCATGCACTCTTTATCCGCTATTTGTTAAGAACCCCGGAGACCCGCGAGCTTCCATCCTTCTCGCCCGAATTCACGATTATCTGTCTTCCGAGCTTCAAAGCCGATCCAGCGCGTCACGGTGTGCGCTCTGATACGGTCATTGCCTGCGACTTTAGACGTCATCTGGTTCTCATTGGCGGCACGTCTTATGCGGGAGAGATCAAGAAATCGGTATTCTCGTTCCTCAACTTTGTTCTTCCTGAGCAAGATGTCATGCCGATGCACTGCTCGGCGAATGAAGGGGCGGAAGGCTCGGCGGCCTTTTTTGGACTGTCCGGCACCGGCAAAACCACGCTCTCCGCGGACCCCGGCCGGGTTCTGTTGGGCGATGACGAACATGGCTGGTCGGAAAACGGCTTGTTTAATTTCGAAGGCGGCTGTTACGCGAAAACCATCAATTTGTCTGAAGATGCGGAGCCGCAGATCTACGCCGCGACCAACCGTTTTTGCGCATTGCTGGAAAATGTGGTGATCGATCCCGAAAACCGCCAACCGGATTTCGAAGACGGTTCACTTACGGAGAACGCCCGCTCGGCCTATCCGATGCATTTTATTCCGAACGCCAGCAGGACCGGCCGAGCGGGTCACCCGAAGTCGATAATCATGCTCACCGCCGACGCCTTTGGCGTGCTGCCGCCGATTGCCAAGCTGACA
>CAYWBS010000403.1:0-3893 GCA_964456215.1 uncultured Hyphomicrobiaceae bacterium | reverse complement strand
TTGAACTCAAGAGTCGTCTCCTCGACATTCGGCTCGTCATTCTCGACCTTGATGTTCTTGAACATCTGGTCGGCGAAGCCGAGCTTCTTGGCGAACTTGTACATGATCGTCTGATCCGGCAGGCACTCAAACAGCGGCTCGACAACTTTGTCACGCCACTGCAGAGAGCGGTTCGACGCCGTCACGGACCCGTAGGTCTCGAATTGCGTCGCTGCCGGCAGCAGATAGATGCCGTCAGTACGATCAGGCAACACGGCCGTGTGGGTGGGATAGGGATCGATGACAACGAGAAGGTCGAGCTTCTCCATCGCCTTCTTCATCTCTATACCGCGCGTCTGCGAGTTCGGGGCATGTCCCCAGAACACCATGGCCCGGAGATTATCCGGCTGGTCTATCTTGTCCTTGTCTTCCAGAACACCGTCAACCCAGCGGGATACCGGGATGCCTTTCGATTCCATCAGCTTTTTCGATGCGAAGCGGCCGAGGAGATAGTCGTAGTCGACATCCCAAACGCGGGCCCAGTGCTTCCACGAGCCGGTCTTCAGCCCGTAATAGCCTGGCAGCGAGTGTGACAACACGCACATATCCGTCGCGCCCTGAACATTGTCATGACCGCGGAAGATATTGGCGCCGCCACCCGACCGGCCGATATTGCCGAGAGCCAACTGCAATATGCAATAGGCACGGGTGTTGTTGTTGCCGATGGTGTGCTGCGTGCCGCCCATGCACCAAACAATCGTACCCGGCTTGTTGGTGGCGAGGGTACGGGCGACGCGGCGGAGCTGCGAGCCGGGAACGCCGGTGACACGCTCGGTCTCTTCAGGGTTCCATTTCTTCACTTCCTCGCGGATGTGCTCCATGCCCCAGACGCGCTGGCGGATATACTCCTTGTCCTCCCAGCCATTCTCGAAAATATGATAGAGAATGCCCCAGATCAGGGCGACATCCGAACCAGGACGGATCCGGACGAATTCCGTCGCATGGGCTGCTGTGCGCGTGAAGCGAGGATCGCAGACGATAAACGCAGCGTTATTCTGCTCCTTAGCCTTCAGCAGATGCTGGACAGCCACGGGATGCGCTTCTGTCGGGTTCGATCCGACGAGGATCATCGCCTTTGAGTTGTGGATGTCATTATAAGAGTTGGTCATCGCGCCATAGCCCCAGGTGTTCGCAACACCCGCGACCGTGGTCGAGTGACAAATCCGCGCCTGGTGGTCACCGTTATTGGAGCCCCAGAAGGCATAAAATTTCCTGAACAGATAGGATTGTTCATTGCTGAACTTGGCCGAGCCCAGCCAATAAACGGAATCTTGTCCGGACGATTTGCGGATCTCGAGCATTTTGTCGCCGATCTCGTTAATCGCCTGATCCCAGCTAATCTTTTTCCATTTACCGCCTTCGAGCTTGGTCGGATATTTCAGGCGCCGCTCACCATGAGCGTGCTCACGTACAGCTGCGCCTTTGGCGCAATGCGCGCCAAGGTTGAAAGGACTGTCGAAACCGGGCTCCTGGCCGATCCAGACGCCATTCTGGACCTCCGCAAGCACCGTACATCCCACGGAGCAGTGGGTGCAGACAGATTTTCTGACATCGACTTTACCCATAGCTGGTGCTGCGGCTTCCGCCTTGCGAACCATGCCGGAACGCATGGTTGCAGCGGCGGTCAAACCACCGATAGCCAGCCCGGAGTTTCTGAGGAACGCGCGACGATCAATGGCGCTTCCCGTGAGCTCCGATAGGGCAGACGATAAACGAGGGCCATTCGCCACCCCGTTCACCTTCTTCCTGAGCATGTCTTCCTCCTAATGAAAATAGCCTTAATGCAAGTCTCCCCTTCCCTGATCACAATCGGGGAGCATATCTAAACCGATTGTTCCTACTTAGAACCGGGCAAGATCGTAATAGGTTCTGACGTGGTCGGTCTCACGATAAATCTGGTTTTTTCCAACCGACTTATCGAGAGCCTCTGCAGGCTTGCCGCCCGCGACAAGCGCAACACCGCCTACAACGGTGCCTAGCCCGGCGAGCTTTAGAAAGTTGCGGCGGTCGGCAACTGCCTTTTCGCCTCTTTCCTTCATGGCTACTGCCTCCTTCTAATCGGTGGACGGCACCATGCCGGCCCACCCTCCTTCAGCCTCCTCAGCTCATCGAAAAAGCCGTCCCTTCGATTTCCACGAAAAGACGGCCGACGGTGGCCAAGGATGCATAAAGAACCGAATGCTTCGCCCCTTCCAAATCGGCGAAGAAATGTTCGGCCCAGGGGCCGATATGCGTGTCGAAGAACTGTTTCTGCTCCGTCAGCGACGCCGGCTCGCCATATTCGCCGGTGATCAGCCCGGCCATCATTTCCATCAGCGCGGCGATATGGTCTTCGGGTTCTTTGACGTCGGGATCGCGTTCGATACGTAGTTTGACCATATCGTTACGAAGCTTGGCGAGCGGCTTTTCGTTTAGGAATCCTGTCATGTAATAGGAAGCATAAGGTAACAGTTCGCCGCGGCCGACGCCGATAAACAAATCGTGATATTCCTGGTTGGCGTC
Source organism: uncultured Hyphomicrobiaceae bacterium (assembly GCA_964456215.1). GTDB lineage: Bacteria > Pseudomonadota > Alphaproteobacteria > Rhizobiales > BFAS01 > MnTg02. Next base: position 1,352 of record CAYWBS010000403.1, on the reverse strand, counting down.
TTCGCTGTCGACGCGCCCGCTCATATGGCTAAACGTACGAATAGCCGCCCCGAACGGCGTGTCATCTCCATTTAGAGATGAAGCGATCGAAAGGTCCGACGATGATGGTGCATCCGCCAGCCACCGAGCCAGCAGCCTATAAACATTGGCGCGTAGCTCGTCTTCTGGTGATACCTCGGACTCCAGCGTCACATCACCTGATCCAACTGGCAACACTAGTATCTTTTTCCTCCCTATCTGCCTTTTGGCAGTTACCGCATTTTGCACCATTTTTAACCATGAATGCAAATCTTATATTTGCCGTAGTAGACGAAAATTATTTTTTCCCCTCATGCAAAAGACAGTCGCAACGACCGGCAAATGTCCTCTGAGTTCAATATCTTCGGACACAAAATCTTAAATCAAACCTCTAATGTTGGGCCGGCAATACTCCAGGCGATCAATGTGATCGTTCGCCTGTCGCCTATTCGGTTAGCGCTACATTTTTCTGGACTTGGCAAAGGCAATACGGATCGACGGGCCGAACCGCTCAAGCGGCTCAAAATTCGGCGGCGATCATTCGAGAAGCGGACGAAACGTGTAGATTTCCCGCAAATGGCGCAGACCATTTTCGGTGCGGTTGTCTGCTGAAACTGACCAATTGAAGTTAATTGTAAAACCGTCATCAGTCGCCTGTCCAGTTGCAAGGCCGTTCCAGGCGCAAGCAAAGTCGTGGCGATCTCTCTCTAACTTTGATAAAAACTATGATTATGTTCATGTACATAATCTAGCCATTGCAAGGCAAAGCCGGACGAAAAACAGATGTTCTTGTCTCGGGAGGACGCCCTTTAATGACCGCAGACCATCTTGGAGTCGGCACGGTTCCGAAAATGATCGATCCGTTTGGGCGCCATGTCACTTATCTCCGCGTATCAGTAACGGACCGCTGCGATTTTCGCTGTGTCTATTGCATGTCGGAGAACATGACGTTTCTGCCGAAAAAAGACTTGCTGAGCCTTGAGGAATTGGACCGGCTTTGCACGGTTTTTGTGGACAAGGGTGTCCGCAAAATCCGCCTGACCGGCGGCGAACCGCTTGTCCGCAAGAATATCATCTATTTGTTCCGGCAACTCTCCCGCCATCTTGAGTCCGGCGCGCTTGATGAGCTGACGGCCACCACCAATGGCAGCCAGCTGCATAAGTACGCCGAAGACCTCTTTAGCCTGGGCGTCCGCCGGATCAACGTATCCTTGGACACGCTGGATGAAGGAAAATTCAAGGCAATTACCCGATGGGGCAATCTTGAAACCGTCTTGGGCGGGATCGAGGCGGCTCAAAAGGCAAGCCTTCATGTCAAGATTAACGCGGTCGCG
>CAYWBS010000402.1:0-3908 GCA_964456215.1 uncultured Hyphomicrobiaceae bacterium | reverse complement strand
TGGGGCCACCGCCACGCTTGAAACGGCTGGTTTCAGCTTGTGACACACGACGGCGCTACCGACTTACGATCTGGTCATTCGTGCCCATACCGCGCTATGATCGATCCCGCTGAGCAAGAAGATTCGTTTCAGCTGACAGCTCTCGGATTCATCGCGATGAACGAAGCGAATTCGACCTGACACAATGATGGGATCGCGCTGAGGTCCCACGGGTTAGAGCGAGTGGAGGAAACCAGATGGATTTTGATTTCATCGACCGCCGTCATCTCTTGAAGTTGATGGGCGCGACCAGCCTTACCGCGGCATTTCCGTTCCAATCCGCGTTTGCCGCCTGGCCGTCGCAACCGATAACGCTTATCGTCGCCACAAAACAAGGTGGAGGCGTTGACAGCGTTTCCCGCGCCCTGGCGCCGCTCCTTGAGGAACGGCTCGGCAACGCAACCATAAACATTGTCAACAAGACCGGCGCGACCGGCTCGATCGGCGGTTTGTTTGTCGCCGGAAAGCCTGCGGACGGTCATTGGTGGTTCGCCGCCGGCGGTTTCAGTCGCGGTCTGCGCGCCCTTGGCTTGTGGGACAAGGTCGGCTGGACTGATTGGCAATATTTTGGCGCCGATACCTCGATCATGAGCCTTTCCGTACCACCCGATTCCCCGTTCAACTCCCTTGAGGACGTCATCAAGCACGCCAAGGATAATCCCGGCAAGCTGCGCATGTCGACAAACGGGCTCGGCGGCACATGGCATTTGGCGGCATCGCTGGTCATGAAGGTTTCGGGCACGAAATTCCGGATCGTCCCCTACAAGGGAGGCAAGCCCGCGACCACGGCGGCGCTCAAGGGCGAAGTCGATATCGCCTGCTCCGGTCTTCATGAGCAGCTCGATTCGGTAAAGGCCAAGCGCCTGAAGCATCTCGCCATCGCTGTCGACAAGTCGATGACGATTCAAGGCGTTTCGATGAAACCCATCACCGACGCCGTACCGGGTTTGAAAGGCAAGACGCCGATCGGCGGCGGCATGTCGATGTGCATGCGCCGGGAAACCGATCCCGGAATTTTGAAGCAAACCGCCGATGCCTGGCTGGCGTCCGTTAAATCCAAGAAGTTCGAGGATTGGGATGCCCGCAAGCCGCGCTTCCCGGATCCCGTCATCGGCGCCGACGCGGACAAACGGGCCGCATTGTGGGAAACGGTGGCGGCAAACCTGCTCGCCGAAGTCGGCAAGGCGAAGAAGTCGCCGAAGGACCTCGGTCTGCCATCCATCGACGAGTTCGATTCCTGGTGGCCTCCGAAAGGATATAAGCCGCGAATCTGATAGCGGGACGAGCCATGACGGACCCAGACCCGGTTGACAGGACGCCGGCTCGGAGTTCGCCTCCTCAGAGGGAAACGGAAAAAGGCTCCTCGCTCCTGGTGAGCGGGGGGCTGGCCCTGTTGGCTCTTTACGTCTTTGTGAGCAGCTTTTTCATTCCCGCGCCTGAGGGCTGGCAGACCGCGCCGGGCATGCTGCCGATGTTCCTGGGCGGCACTCTTTTGATTATGGCAATCATCATCTCGGTGGATGCAATACAGGCCGGTGCATGGGCATCGCTAAAGAAGAGCTTATCCCGCGGGCGCGACACGACCATGAATGAGCAGCCGGTCTGGCGCATGGCTCTGGCGGCCGGCATCGTCGCGGTGTTCTATTTCGGATTGCTCCGCTTTCTTTATTTCGAGGTCGCGGCGTTCCTGTTTCTGCTGGCGATGACACACATCTTCTGGACGGACTCCAAATTCTGGCATCGCCTTTTAGTCGCGGTGCTCTTGCCGTTCGTCATTTCGATCTGCTTTCATGGAATTTTCGGCATTCCTCTGCCGGGGGAAAGCAATATCGTCCAAGACGCCATGTTCTGGTGGAAACAGAAAGGCTCTTGAGAGATGTCGTTTGACTGGACCTATGCTTTTTCCGTTGCAGGATTGCTGACCGCGGCGCTCGGCTCGATTCTCGGTATCGTCTGGGGCGCCATGCCGGGACTGTCGTCCAATATGGCCGTGGCGCTGCTGGTCGGCTTCACCTACAAGCTGCCGCCGGAGATCGCGATCATCTTTCTCATCTCCGTATGGGTCGGCACGGAGTTCGGCGGCGCCATATCCGCCGTGCTGATCAACATTCCCGGCACGCCCTCCGCCGTACCCACACAGATGGCAGGTTATCCGCTGGCGCAGCGCGGCGAAGGCGGGCTCGCGATCGGCACGGCGCTGACGTTTTCAATGATCGGCAACTGGGCCGGGCTTTTCGTCCTGGTATCGCTCGTGCCGGTCATGATCGCCATCGCCTTGCAGTTCAGCGTCTGGGAAATGTTTCTCCTCGTCATGCTCGGCGTCGCCATATCCGGCACCTTGACCGGTCAGGAGAAACCGATCAAGGGCTGGGCGATGGGCTGGCTCGGGCTGCTCATCGCCATGGTCGGCAAAGACATTATTCACGGCGTCGAGCGTTTCACCTACGACGTCAACGAGCTGCGCGCCGGCATCAAATACCTGCCCGTCCTGATCGGTCTTTTCGGATTGACTGAGGCGCTGAACGTTCTGAGCAAGAAACAGCACGCCGCCGTGCCGAACAAAATCGGCCGGATCATCCCGCCTTTAAGCTTTTTCGGCAAATACTGGAAAAGCGCGCTGCGTTCGAGCGCGATCGGCACGATAATAGGGGCGATACCGGGCGCCGGCGCCAATATCGCCGCCTATGTGTCCTACACGATTGGCGAACAGGCGACGGGGCGGAAGTTCTCGGACGGCGATCTGGAAGGCGTCGTCTGCTCGGAGGTCGCCAATAATGCAAATTGCGGCGGCGGATTGTTGCCGACGACGACGCTGGGCATCCCCGGAAATAGTTCCTGCGCCCTGATCATAGCGGCGCTGTCGCTGCACGGGATCATCGTCGGACCGAATATCAACAATGATCATCCGGGCTTCATGACCTTCCTGTACGCGGTGCTGCTCTCGGCGAACTTCTTCATGTATTTCACCGCATTCGCGGTTATTCGGCCGAGCATCTATCTCCTCACCATGCCGGCGGGCGTGGTAATGCCGACCGTGATGTTGCTGGCGCTCGTCGGCACCTTCGCCGCGTCCTATTCGATGTTCGATGTCGGCGTGATGTTTACCGCCGGCGTCATCGGTTATGTCCTGCTCCGCCATGGCTATCCATTTGCGCCGCTTATCCTCGGCGTCATCCTGGGACCCATGGCGGATGAAAATCTGCGCAAGACGATCTGGATCTTCGAAGGCAAATTTCACGAATTGCTGTTCAGGCCGGTCGGCATCGTCCTGTTCGCCGCCGTCGTCTGGTCGTTTTACTATGGAATAAAGCGGTCGCGGCGCGAATCCAAGCGGCTGGCCTTCAAGCCGAAATAGGCCGCCTGCCGCATCCGCGGTCTGAAGTCATTAAAACCCGTGTCGCGTCCCGGCGCCCTTGTGCTGGCCGTTCGAGGACCGCCCGCGGCAACGTGCCGCCCGTCAATCGACACCCTCGACGGCGACCATATGGCGGTCGGCCGCGCCTTTCGCGAATTTCAAGGCTTGGCGATATTCGGGCGAGTGATAACAGGCTTCCGCCTGCTCAAGGGAGGGGAATTCCGCGATGATCGTCCGCTCATACTCGCCGCCTTCAAGCGTGACCTGACGTCCGCCGCGCGCCAGAAACCTGCCGCCGTTCTTCTCGATGGCCGGGCCGGCCAGCGCGACATATTTTCCATACTGCTCCGCATCCGTGACATGCATGCGCGCAATCCAATAAGCAGGCATTCCGTTTCCTCCAAGTCAGTTAATTTTGGTGATTAGTCACTGTGTGCAGCGAAAAAACAACCTTCCGATCGGTCGCGGCGGCCGGACGCAGAGCTATGCCGGCGCTTTCAATCTTACCTCATCC
>CAYWBS010000401.1:0-3912 GCA_964456215.1 uncultured Hyphomicrobiaceae bacterium | reverse complement strand
TAATCACAAATAGTCCGACCACAGAGCACGTGAAAAAATATAATGAAGTCATTGTGAATGAAATAACAAATATTGGTGAATGGTTTTTATAAAATACAATCAACCAAAAACTTGGCATAAGCGTCGACAAGAAAATAGCAAACCCTATTGGAAGAACCGATCCGTTCGTAAAACTGACGATTGACGTTACGACCATGCCAGTAAGCCAAATAACTATTATCCATGCGGCTAGCCGATTGGGGTTTCGATTTTCATTGTCCATCAGGCTATTGGCGCTTTGATGTGAATGGCACGAATTACTCGATTATATTGTAGTATATATGTTGGCCCGTGAGAGAAGATCCAAGCTGCATTGCACTTGGGATGCATGCCTTTTCGGAGATGCAATGAGATTTTTGCTATCGCTGATAGTGACTGCTCTTGTATTTTCGACCCCGCCTATTGCGGTTGCGGCCCACGGCGCGTCCAACCATACCTGTCAAACCCAGATCAAACTTAGCGGCGCTGCAGAACGTATTGGATGGGCTCCAAGTGGCGATCCCGCAGACGGTTTTATTGGCGATGTTCAGTACAAGTACGGACGCATTGAGGAGATTCGGCACAGTCGTGCAGAAGTTCCCCACAACCGATCATCATCATTGGTGTGGTGAATGGAGTGGGGATGATGCTCGATTGGTGGAAGCAGTTCGACAATCGGCTGTGGAGAGTGTTGAGCAGCCATAACCCACAAGGTGACGCCCCCCCTTGGCACATTTTCTCCGTAGAGAGCGGCCTAACGGCGCGTCCGCTATCCGTTCCATTCTCACCGTCAGATTTGCACGGCAATAATGGGGACTTTTGATCCGGAGCGGGCATTCGTTGGATTATGCGAATTAGCTGCTGGGGACGGGAAACTAGGGAATACCGTATATCCCTCACAGAGTACAAAGGAACATCCTACTCGGTAGCGCGTGATACATCAACCGGTCAGTTCTTCAGGCATCATCCCGGGCGGCTCATCACGCTAACGGACCATCCTTTTAACCAAAGGCTTTACAGTCAGACCCTGGACAATGATCGAAAACAGGACGACGCCGTATGTGATGCTCAGGATGGTGGCTTTGTATTTAATGTCCGGCAGGGACAAGGCCATGGCGACCGCGATCCCGCCGCGCAGCCCCCCCCAGATCAACACCGGTACGGCGCCCTTGGTGAAGGTTTCCCAGCGCGAGAGGATGGCGATGGGGATGGTGACGCTGAGCGTGCGGGCTAGGAGTGTCACGGGGATGGCCAAGAGGGCCGCCCCAAAATGGCCGATGCCCTCGGCGACGACCAACACTTCCAGGCCGATCAGCAGGAACAGAACCGAATTGAGGATCTCGTCGATCAGCGTCCAGAACGTCAGCACGTAGTCGCGGGTTTGTTCGCTCATTGCGTATTTGACGCCCCGATTGCCGATGAACAGGCCGGCCACCACCATAGCGATCGGCCCGCTCATGTGGAGAGAGAGGGCCAGCGCATAGGTGACCATCACCAGCGCCAGCGTGATCAGAACTTCGAGGCTCGGCTCATCGATCCCAAACATGGCGCGGTAGCCGATGTATCCGGCGACCAGGCCGAGGACAGCGCCGCCAACCGCTTCGGTAAAGAACAGTTCGATAATGCCGGCCACGCCCATGTCGCCGCCGGCAAGCGCGATCGCCACGACGACCGTGAATACGACCACGCCAACTCCGTCATTAAACAGAGATTCGCCGGTCATCTTCGCTTGCAACGTATCGGGAACCTTGACGGTCTTAAAAAGACCGAGAACCGCGACCGGGTCGGTGGGGCTGATCAACGCGCCGAACACCAACGCCCAGATAAAGGGGAACTCTAAACCGAACAATCTCAACAGAAACCACATCGTCGCCCCAACTACGAAGGTCGATATCAACGTACCGAGGCCCGCCATTACGCCGATTGTTAAACGCCGGGTCTTGAAGGCGGAGATATCGGCATGCAAAGCGCCGGCAAACAGCAGGAAGCTCAACATCCCATGCATCAGGGTCTCATTGAAATCGATCCGCCGAAGCACGCCGACGACCCTCTGACCGATGAGAAAGGAGGGATTGATCAGATCAAATCCAATAATCGACAGCGAAGCAGCAAGCGCGATCACCACCAACCCGATCGTGTGTGGTAGGTGCAAAAGCCGATGATTGATGTAGCCGAATACGGCAGAAAGCCCCACAAGGATCGCGCCAATGGTGAATATGCTCATTGGTCCCCTTTTCTCTTGCCCGACCGAACTTCGTCGGCCATTACCCCGACCTTACAACAATTCATGTCGGATATCTGAATGTCTGCTTCCGGCACGAAGCGTCGGTCCAGCGCGTTTGCAATACCTTCGGCTGAAGGGAGGTAGAGACGACGTGGCGCCGCGCCGCTCTAATCGACGCGATTGAGCCATATGAGTCGTGGCCGACACATTGTGATACCAGGAGCCGGCTGATAATGTTGGCATGCGGACGATCTACCGAAGTGTGCAAGATCCGAACAGTAAAAAATGAGTAGTGATAAGGGCATGAAGACCGCGTTGCACGAAGTCCTGGAAATTCGCGGCAAAGGGTGGCCCACAAACGGTGAGATTCAGATCACCGGTGCCGACCCGGTAGTGTCTACGCAATTCAAGATTGGCGAAGCCTGTGCATCGGTATTGGCCGGAATTGGCGTAGCGGTGTCCGATATCTGGGAATTTAAAAAGGGGCGCAGACAGAATGCTGCGATCGATGTCCGGCGTGCCGCTGCGACCTTGCGCAGTACGCATTATATGCAACGGCCGGGAGCGGGCGGTGCTTTCATGCCGGTGGTGAACAAGGACCACGAAGCTATGCGGGCAGTTACGCAGCCATGGCGAACCAAGGATGGCCGATGGTTTCTGCCGCATTTCGGCCTGCCAAATTTACGGGAGCGGGTTCTGAAGGTGCTCGGTTGCGAGCCCGATCCCGACTCCGTTAGCAGGGCAGTGGCGGAGTGGAATGCGCTCGACCTTGAACAAGCAATCGATGAGGCCCATGCCTGCGGCGCGATGGTGCGAAGCAATGCGGAATGGCTCGACCATCCGCACGGCCAGGCGCTGCAAGCCAAACCCATTGTGGAAATCACAAAGATCGCCGACAGCGCCCCCGAGCCGTTCCCCGACGACGATCGGCCTTTGGGTGGTCTTCGTGTCCTCGACCTAACGCGTATTCTGGCTGGTCCGATTGCGGCGCGGACACTGGCTGAACACGGCGCGGATGTGCTGATGGTGACGGCCGAGCATTTGCCTCAGATCGCCGAGCACGTCATGGATACGAGTCATGGCAAACGTAGCTGTTATCTCGATCTCAAGACTGCCGAAGGCGCCGCGCAGCTAAAGGAACTTGTGCTTGGCGCTGACGTCTTTTCCCAGGGCTACCGACCGGGAGTGCTCAGCAACCTCGGCTTCGGCCCAGCGCACTTGGCGGACCTTCGCCCCGGTATCGTATATTTGTCCATAAGCTGTTTCGGGTCCGATGGACCGTTCAGTCACCGTGCCGGCTGGGAGCAGGTCGCCCAGACCGTTACCGGTATTTGTAAAGATGGCGGTGCCGGGCAGCCCAAACTATTGCCGGCGGCAGCGTGCGATTACACGACGGGATATCTCGGTGCCTATGGCATATTGCTGGCGCTGGCGCGGCGCGCTCGCGAAGGCGGCAGCTATCGCGTGGAGGTCTCTCTATGCCAATCAGGCATGTTCATATATCGCCAAGGCAAGACCGAATTCACCAAACCGGACATGGATCTTTCCAAGGCAGAACTCGATGCGCTTAGAATTGAGACGATGACCGCCCACGGCCCATTACGACATCTCAGTCCCGTTCTGAGTTTGTCGGAAACCCAGCCCCATTGGACATGTCCGACGCCGGTGCT
>CAYWBS010000400.1:0-3932 GCA_964456215.1 uncultured Hyphomicrobiaceae bacterium | reverse complement strand
GGCGATACTGCCATTCTGCGGAACGGCCCGCCGCCCGACACCAAGGTCGCCACCTATGGCGCCGCCGAGCTCTGGGGTGAAGAAGGCGGGATCGGCCACTAGACGGACGCGATGAGGATCGCTGTACCGCGAGATCTTGAAAAATAGGGAGAGACGCAACGCGTCATGTCGAAAAGTATGAATCAGCGTAACGAGGTCCCCAAATGATGCGTTTATTAGTCGGGACGAGTCTGAAGTTCCGGTTCATCGTGATCGCCATGGCCATAGGGCTGATGTATTTCGGCATTTATCAGCTTCGGCAAATGCCCGTGGACGTCTTTCCTGAATTTGCGCCGCCGCTCGTGGAGATTCAGACACTGAGCCTTGGACTTGCGGCAGTAGAAGTCGAAAACCTCGTCTCGATCCCGTTGGAGGACCAGTTTACGGGTCTGCCAGGACTTGTGAACTTGCGCTCCAAGTCGGTTCCTGGCCTGTCGTCAATCAAGCTCTACTTCAAGCGCGGAACCGACTTGTCGAACGCGCGCCAGCTTGTCTCGGAGCGTCTTAACGCCGTGATTCCGTCGTTACCGACTTGGGCGGCCCCGCCGATCATGCTGCCGCCTCTTTCGGCGACGAGCCGGGTCATGAAGATCGGTATTTCCTCGAAAAAATTGTCGGTGATCGACCTGTCGATGATCGCTTATTGGAAGATCAGGCAACGTCTATTGGTCGTGCCGGGCGTTGCGAATGTCGCCATCTGGGGCGAACGGCTGAAAATGCTGCAGGTTCAGGTCGATCCCAAGCGGCTGGAGAAGAACAACGTCACCCTGCTGCAACTTATGACGACCACGTCTGATGCTCTGGACGCCGGGCTGATGAGATTCTCCAATGGCGCGCATATCGGCACCGGAGGGTGGATCGAGACCCCAAATCAGAGAATTGGTATCCGGCACACCTTGCCCATCTTGTCGCCGGACGACCTGGCGATGATCAATCTGGTCTCGTCCGACGGCAAAACGCACCGCTTGGGCGACATCGCCAATGTGGTCGAAGATCACCAGGCAATGATCGGAGACGCCGTTATAAACGATGGTCCTGGCCTCCTGCTTATCGTCGAGAAGTTTCCATGGGGCAACTCGCTCGGCGTGACGCGGGGCGTGGAGAAGGCGATCGATGAGATGCGGCCGGGCCTGCCGGACATTGATATCGACACAGCAATATTCCGGCCTGCAACCTTTATCGAATTGTCGATCGATAATCTTTCCAACGCGCTCATCCTCGGTTGCATTCTCGTAATTGTCGTGCTTTTCGCCTTTCTTTACGAATGGCGTGTCGCATTGATCAGCGTTGTCGCAATTCCATTGTCTCTCGTGGCGGCAGGGCTCGTGCTCTACCTGCAAGGGATGACGATGAATACGATGGTGCTGGCGGGATTTGTCATCGCTCTGGGTGCCGTCGTCGACGACGCCATCATAGGTATAGAAAACATCGTACGACGATTGCGCCAGGCCCGCAGGGAGGGCAGTGACAAACCAACCATCAATATCATTCTTGATGCGACGATCGAGGTACGAAGCGCCATCGTTTACGCGACGCTGATAATTGTCTTAGCGGTCGTGCCGGTCTTTTTCATGGAGGGTCTTTCGGGAGCATTCTTCCAGCCGCTTGCATATTCTTATGCATTGGCGCTGCTGGCGTCCATGTTCGTTGCAACGACCGTAACGCCGGCGCTGGCGATGATTCTCCTGCGAAACACCTCGCGCGAGTCGAAGGATTCTCCTTTGGTGACATGGTTGCATGGGATTTACAGCAAGATTCTGACGCGCACGATTCACTCGCCGCGGCCGGCCTATATCGTCGTCGGCGTCGTCGCCTTGGCAGGCGTCGTTGTCTGGCCTCTGCTCGGGCAGTCACTGCTGCCTTCATTCAAGGAAAGAGATTTCCTGATGCATTGGCTGATGCGGCCGGGCACCTCGCATCCGGAAATGAACCGGATCACGATTAAGGGAAGTAAGGAGCTCAGAAATATTCCCGGAGTCCGCAATTTCGGTGCCCATATCGGCCAGGCCCTGGTCATGGATGAAGTGGTCGGCGTGTATTTCGGCGAGAACTGGATCAGCGTCGATCCCAGCGTCGATTATGACAAGATGGTCGACAAGATTCAGGAGACGGTGGACGGCTATCCTGGCCTCTTCCGGGATGTGTTGACCTATCTGAAAGAGAGGATCAGGGAAGTTCTCACAGGATCATCCGAATCCATTGTCATCCGCATCTACGGTGACGATCTGGACGTCCTCCATGATACCGCCGTCAATGTGAGGGACTCGCTTCAAGGCATTGAAGGCATGATCAACCTGCATGTGGAGCTCCATAGGAATATTCCCCAGATACAGGTCAAGGTCGACCTCGATAGAGCCCGACAACACGGAGTCAAGCCGGGCAATGTGCGCCGCGCAGCGGCTGCCTTGATAGCCGGTGAGGAAGTCGGTGACATCTTTAGAGGTGGCAAGGCCTACGACGTGCAGGTGTGGAGCATACCGGAAGTGCGCCACAGCGTGAACAGCGTTCAAGATCTCTTGATCGACACGCCCAATAGCGGTCAGGTGCGCTTGGCCGATTTGGCTGATGTGCGGATCGTTTCGACCCCGAACGTCATCGAGCACGAGAACCTAAAACGTCGGATTAAAGTCAGTGCAAATGTGCGCGGTCGTGATCTGGGCTCCGTCGTCGCCGACGTCGAAAGCCGGCTGAAGAAAGTGAAATTCCCACGGGGATACTATCCGGAGCTGGTGGGCGAATATGCCGAACGCCAGAAGGTTCAGCGGCGCATGCTCTTTTTTGCGATTATCGCCGCGATCGGCATTTACGTCCTGTTGTACACATCCTTCAACGCCGCACGCTTGGCGACATTGCTGTTCCTCACCTTGCCCTCCGCTCTGGTCGGGGGCGTGCTCGCCGCCTTTTTCGGCAGTGGCATTATTTCGCTTGGTTCGCTCGTCGGTTTCCTGACAGTGTTTGGCATCGCTGCGCGCAATGGTATTATGATGATCAATCATTTTATCCATCTCGAGCTGTATGAAGGGGTGATCTTTGGAACTGAGCTCGTCATGCGCGGAGCGCGCGAGCGGCTGGCGCCGATTTTGATGACCGCTTTGACAACGGGACTTGCGCTCGTGCCTCTGGTCATCGCCGGTGATATCCCCGGTCAGGAAATCGAGCTTCCCATGGCTATCGTCATCCTCGGCGGTCTCGTGACATCAACGCTTCTGAACCTCTTCGTCGTACCATCGCTTTATCTGCGGTTCGGCAAGCCAATGACCAGTGACCACGCTCCGTCACTGCAACCCGCGTGATGTCTGACTTACCGCGGACTTGCTGGCGGCCTCGCCAATAAGTCCGCGGATTTTCGAAAGCCTCTAAGCGGCAATTGCCGGCTTGGACCCATAACGGATCACCTACAGGAAGAGACTCATTGACTATTGAGCACGCCAGCGCTGACCCCTCGCACGAGGCGGATGCGTTGGCGTCTTATCATCCAAGCAATTCCGCGGGTCACCCGGTACCGCATCAGTCCATAGCGAAGGTCTCAACCGGGCTCAGGTTGCCGGGCGAGTTCATACTCGCAATGTTTATTCGCTAGCATTACTCAAACGTCCAAAGGAATTCCGCTAACGGTCGTGTGTGGGAGATTGCCCTCTCCTTCCTCATTCGGGCAACGATATGCAAGTACGCGATTTCATTGACGTGGACCTATATGCGTTCAAACGCCACGCAGGCTTCGCCTCGAAAGCGTTCGAACGCGCAGTCGCGCTTGCCAAGTCTCAATGAACTCTACTCATGGAGACCAGATCCTGGTTTCAGGCCTGGGACCTAGTCACTGTAATGACGTTGGAAATTCGACCGGAGACCGGCCCGGCCCTGTTCCGCATACAAAAACGACGCCTGCAGCGAGG
>CAYWBS010000399.1:0-3964 GCA_964456215.1 uncultured Hyphomicrobiaceae bacterium | reverse complement strand
TGATCTCCGGGCGCTCCGGATTGCCGAAATTCATGCAGTCGGTGATGGCGAGCGGCGTTGCGCCGACGCAGGTGAGGTTGCGCCAGCTTTCGGCCACCGCCTGCCGTCCGCCCATTCGCGGATCGGCGGCGCAATAGCGCGCCGTCACATCCGTCGACACCGCCAGGCCCTTGCGCGTTCCATGGATCCTGACGACGGCCGCGTCGCCGCCAGGCCGTTGCACCGTATCGGCCATGACCATGTGATCATATTGCTCCCAGATCCAGCGCCGCGAGCAAAGATGCGGCGAGCCGATGAGCGCGCGGAGCGCTCCCGAAAGCGATTGGGGGGCGGGCGTATCCTGCGGTCGGAGCAGGGCCGGCGGCTCGGTTAGAACGGTGGGGCGCTGATATTCAGGCGCGGAAGCCGCCAGATCATGGACCGGAATATCCGCTTCGGTGACGCCTCGATGCAGGACGGTCAGCCGCCCGGTGTCGGTCGTCTCGCCAATGACCGCGAAATCCAGTCCCCATTTCCGAAATATCGTTTCCGCCTTTTTCTCGGCACCGGGCTTCAGGACGATGAGCATCCGCTCCTGGCTTTCCGACAGCATCATTTCATAAGCCGTCATCGCCGTTTCGCGCTGCGGCACGGCGTCGAGATTGAGCGTAATGCCGACGCCGCCCTTGTCCGCCATTTCCACGGAGGAAGATGTCAGCCCCGCCGCGCCCATATCCTGAATGGCGATAATGGCGTCCTCTTTCATCAACTCCAGGCAGGCTTCGAGAAGCAGCTTTTCCGTAAAGGGATCACCGACCTGGACGGTCGGGCATTTTTCTTCGCTGTCATCATCAAATTCGGCGGACGCCATGGTGGCGCCGTGAATGCCGTCGCGGCCGGTCTTCGAGCCGACATAGACCACGGGCAGGCTGACTCCCTTGGCGGCGGAATAGAAAATCTTATCCGCTTCGACAAGACCGACGCACATGGCATTGACCAGGATATTGGTATTGTAGCCGGGATCGAAATTGGTCTCCCCGCCGACCGTCGGCACGCCGACGCAATTGCCATAGTCGCCGATGCCGGCAACGACGCCGGAAACAAGGTGGCGCGTCCTTGGGTGATCGGGCGCGCCGAAGCGCAGCGCATTCATGTTGGCGACGGGCCGGGCGCCCATCGTGAAGACATCGCGCATGATGCCGCCGACGCCGGTCGCCGCCCCTTGGTAGGGTTCGATGAAGGAGGGGTGATTGTGGCTTTCCATTTTGAAGACGGCGGCCTGGCCGTCGCCCAGATCGACGATACCGGCATTCTCTCCGGGGCCCTGAATGACCTGCGGTCCGTCTGTCGGGAGCTTTTTGAGCCAGAATTTCGAGGATTTATAGGAGCAATGCTCCGACCACATGACCGAGAAAATACCAAGTTCGGTTGGGCTTGGCTGGCGGCCGAGAATATCGAGCAGCCGCTGATATTCGTTGTCGTCCAATCCGTGCGCTGCGATCAGTTCCGCGGTGATCTCCGTTTCCTTCGGCTGGATTTTCTCTGCTGCGCTGCTCAATTTTGCACCTCTTAGCCTCCCGTCGCCTAATGCAACGCCTCGACGAGTGAAGCAAACAAATGTCTGCCATCCGTGCCGCCAAGCGCCGGGTCAGCCAGCCGCTCGGGATGCGGCATGAGCCCGAGAATTTTGCCGGTCTCGTCATAAATGCCGGCAATATTGTTGCGCGAGCCGTTGGGATTGGCCTGCTCGGTCACTGCGCCGTCGGCGGCGCAATATCTGAATGCGACGCGGCCTTCATCTTCGAGCCGGGCAAGCGTGTCTTGGTCGGCAAAATAGTTGCCATCCGCGTGGGCAATGGGGATCGTCACGATGGCGCCCTGTCGATAGCGGTGTGTGAAAATCGTATCGGTGCGTTCGACCTTGAGGCCGACATCCCTGCAAATGAACTTCAGGGACGCGTTGCGCATTAACACGCCGGGCAACAGCCCCGTTTCTGTGAGCACCTGAAAGCCGTTGCATATGCCGAGGACGGGCGTGCCTTTTTTCGCTTTTTCGACGACGTCGCGCATGATCGGCGAATGAGCCGCCATGCAGCCCGAGCGCAGATAGTCGCCATAGGAAAAGCCGCCCGGCAGGACAATGAGGTCGCTTTTTGGGACTTCGCTCAGGCCGTGCCACACCATGGCCGGCGGCTCGCCCGTCGCCGCTCCAAGGCTGACCGCGACATCGCGGTCGCAGTTCGAACCGGGAAAGACCAGGACGCTCGCCTTCATGCGGGCTCCAACTCGAAGCTGAAATCCTCGATCACCATGTTGGCGAGCAATTGCCGGCACATCTGCTCGACCTCGGATCGCGCTTTGTCGGGATCGCTTTCGGAGAGTTTTACCTCGATATATTTGCCCTGGCGGACATCCTCGACGCCCTTGAAGCCAAGCCCGCCGAGCGCGTTGGCGATCGCCTTGCCTTGCGGATCAAGGACACCGTCTTTCAGCGTCACCTTTATGCGTGCTCTCATTACTTGCCCAGTGCCCCCGCCAACTCCGCCGCTCATTTTGAACGCACGAGCCTTGGACCTTTGTGGGGAGCCGGTTTGTTTTCAATCAAAATGCCGAGGCGCCGGGCAACCTCGCGATAAGCCTCGACCAGGCCACCCATGTCTTGGCGGAACCGGTCCTTGTCCAACTTGTCATTGGTATCCATGTCCCATAGTCTGCAACTGTCGGGGCTGATCTCGTCGGCGAGGACAATGCGCATCATATCGTTCTCGAAAAGCCGTCCGAACTCGACCTTGAAATCAACGAGACGGATGCCGATGCCCAGGAAAAGCCCGGTCATGAAATCGTTGATCCTGAGCGCGAGGGCCATCATCTCATCGATTTCCTGTGGATTGGCCCAGCCGAATGCCGTGATGTGTTCTTCGGAAACCATCGGATCATCCAGTTCATCGGCCTTATAGTAGAATTCGATGATCGATCTCGGCAGCTGCGTGCCTTCGTCAAGTCCGAGCCGCTTCGACAGGGAGCCCGCCGCGATATTGCGCATGACGACTTCGACGGGAATGATTTCGACTTCACGGATGAGTTGCTCGCGCATATTGATCCGTTTGACGAAGTGGGTCGGGACGCCGATATCGGCAAGTCTCAAAAAAATGTGCTCTGAGATGCGGTTGTTGAGCACACCTTTGCCTTCAATGACGTCGTGCTTTTTCTTGTTGAATGCAGTCGCGTCATCTTTAAAGTGCTGAATGAGTGTGCCGGGCTCCGGTCCTTCATAAAGAATCTTAGCCTTGCCCTCGTAGACACGGCGCCGCCGGTTCATGGGTTGTTCCTTTCGAAAATCGCGAAATGACCTGAAACTCGCGTAGAATGATGTCTTCTTGCGGGGCTTTACCGCATGAAACAGCCTGCGCCTCACAATCGGAGCAATAATTGGAATCAATCCTTCACATAATGGCGAAACTAGCCGATCGGAAGAGACGAAACAATCTTTTGCGTAGCTCCGGGGAACCGCGGCCGGAACCGGTTGATTTGCGGTTTTGACCGGGTTATCCCTGTCGCAAATCCAGGCAGATTGGGTATTAAGTAAGGCATTGGCCTCGAAGTTAAAATCGCCGACGGGCTGCAACCTGTTATCATCCTATAAAGGCAGAAAGTTATGAGCAGTTTTGATGATCGGGAGAAAGGATTTGAAAAAAAATTCGCCCATGACGAAGAACTTAAATTCAGGGCGACGGCGCGCCGCAACAAGCTTCTCGGGCTATGGGCAGCTGAAAAGCTCGGGCTTTCCGGCAAGGAGGCGCAGGACTATGCAGGCTCGGTCGTCAAGGCGGATTTCGAGGAACCGGGCGAAGAGGACGTGTTTCGCAAGATCCGCGGCGATTTCGACGACAAAGGCGTCGACCAGTCCGACCACCAGATCCGCCGCGCCATGGAGGAGCTGATGGAGGAGGCGGTTCAGCAGATCGAGGCCGAAACCGGTAAAGAT
>CAYWBS010000398.1:0-3965 GCA_964456215.1 uncultured Hyphomicrobiaceae bacterium | reverse complement strand
CATAGGTCGCGCCGAACTGGATCGCCGCCTCGTAGTCCGCCGACATCCCCATGCTCAGTTCCTTGAGGCCGAGGCGGCCGGCAAGTTTGGCAAGAAGCGCGAAATGCAAGGCCGGCTCCTCATCGATCGGGGGGATGCACATCAAACCTTCGATCTCGAGATCGAATTCCTTGACGCAGCGTTCGACGAACGCCTCCGCCTCCTTGGGAAAGACGCCCGTCTTTTGCGGCTCTTCGCCGGTATTGACCTGGACGAGCAGCCGCGGCGTCCGGCCCGTCCGGGCCATCTCCGCGGCCAATGCCTTGGCGATTTTCGGCCGGTCAACGGTGTGGATCACGTCGAACAACGCCACCGCATCCTTCACCTTGTTGGATTGCAGCGGTCCGATGAGATGCAGCTCGACTTCCGGATGGCGGAGGAGGATCTCCGGCCATTTGGCCTTTGCCTCCTGAACCCTGTTTTCGCCGAAAAGCCGTTGTCCGGCGGCGATTACCGGCTCGATCCGCGCCGCATCATGGGTCTTGCTGACGGCGATCAGCTTGACGCTGGAAGTATCTCGTCCTGTCTCCTCCGCCGCCTGGAGGATATTCTGGAGGACATCTTCCAGCCCTGGATGTAAAAGCGATGTTGCCAACTTTGCCGGGCTTTCCTATTCAAGCGGTAAATTTTGATGTTATCCGTCGAAAGTTGCCGAACCACATACGAATGCAAAGCGACGGCAGGATCAAGAGAAGAATTTCATGGCAGCAGAACGCTATAACGCACCGGAACGCGAGCCTTTTTGGCAAGAGGTTTGGGCCGGTCGCAAGATCTTTGCGACGAAAACGGATAAATCGCAGCCCAAATATTATGTGCTGGAAATGTTCCCCTACCCCTCGGGGCGCATCCATATGGGCCATGTACGCAATTACACGATGGGCGACGTGGTCGCCCGCTACAGGCGCGCCAAGGGTTTCAATGTGCTCCATCCGATGGGCTGGGACGCCTTCGGCATGCCGGCGGAGAACGCCGCCATGGAAAAGGGCGTCCATCCGGCGGGCTGGACCTATGACAATATCGCCACCATGCGCGGCCAGCTCAAAACCATGGGGTTGTCGCTCGATTGGAGCCGCGAATTCGCGACCTGCGACCAGGAATATTACGCGCAACAGCAAAAGCTGTTTCTTGACTTCCTTGAAAAGGGTCTTGCCTATCGGCGCAGCGCCAAAGTGAATTGGGACCCCGTTGACCAGACCGTCCTCGCCAACGAACAGGTGATCGACGGCCGCGGCTGGCGTTCCGGCGCGCTTGTGGAGCAGCGGGAAATCACGCAGTGGTTCTTTAAGATCACCGAATTCAGGGACGATCTTTTGGACTCCCTCGAGACACTTGACCGCTGGCCGGAAAAAGTCCGCGTCATGCAACAGAACTGGATCGGCAAATCCCACGGGCTGTTGATGCGATTTGATCTCGTCGGCAAAGGATTGCCGAAGGCGCTGAAAAGCCTGGAAGTCTATACGACGCGGCCGGACACCATATTCGGCGCCAGCTTCTGCGCCATCTCGCCGGAGCATCCCCTGGCGCGCGCGCTCGCCGGGTCGGACGAAGACCTGGCGGACTTCATCGCCGATTGCCAGCGGCTCGGCACCAGCGAAGAAGCCATCGAGCGCGCCGAAAAGAAGGGGTTCGACACCGGCTTGAAGGCCAGGCATCCCTTCAAGGCGAGGGAAAGACTGCCGCTTTATGTCGCCAATTTCATCCTCATGGACTACGGCACCGGGGCCATCTTCGGCTGCCCGGCCCACGACCAGCGCGATCTCGATTTCGCCCGCAAATACCGGTTGAAAGTGGTCCCGGTGGTCATCCCGAGCACGGCCGACCCGGCCACGTTCGAGATCGGCGACGAGGCCTATCTGGGTCCCGGCAGGCTCGCCAATTCCGCGTTTCTGGACGGGCTGACGGTCGACGACGCCAAAGTCAGGATTGCCGGGGAAATGGAGGCCAAAGGACGCGGCCAGCGCCAGGTCAATTACCGGCTGCGCGACTGGGGCGTCTCGCGGCAGCGCTATTGGGGCTGCCCGATTCCGGTCATTCATTGCCCGGACTGCGGGGTCGTCCCCGTAGCGGTGAAGGATCTGCCGGTGACGCTGCCCGAAGACGTGTCGTTCGACAAACCCGGCAACCCCCTCGTCCATCACCCGACATGGAAGTTGGCCGAATGCCCAAAATGCGGTGGCCAGGCCGAGCGGGAAACGGATACGCTCGACACATTCGTCGATTCCTCCTGGTATTTCGCGCGTTTTTGCGCGCCCCATGCCAAGACGCCCACGGATCGGAAAGCGACGGACTACTGGCTGCCCGTCGATCAATATATCGGCGGCATCGAGCACGCTATCCTGCATCTTCTCTATTCGCGCTTTTTCGCCCGCGCCATGATGGCCACCGGCCATTTGGGCGTCAAAGAGCCGTTTGCCGGCCTCTTTACGCAGGGCATGGTCAATCATGAGACCTACCGCGGCCGGGACGGCAGCTGGCTGACCCCTGCGGAGGTGCGGATCGAAGGCGAGGACGGCGCCAGAAAGGCCGTTCGCATAGAAACGTCCGAGGCGGTGGAGATCGGCCCGGTCGAAAAAATGTCGAAGTCGAGACGCAACACCGTCGATCCAAGCGATATTATCGGCCATTACGGTGCCGATACCGCCCGCTGGTTCATGCTTTCCGATTCGCCGCCGGAGCGGGACGTGCAATGGACCGAAGCCGGCGTCGAGGGCGCTTCGCGCTTTGTGCAGCGGGTTTGGCGACTTATTGACGATATTGCACAAGATATTGAAATTACGCCAGAAAACAAACGGCCCAAGACGTTGCCGGAGCCGGCCGAAGCCCTTCATCGCGCCGCCAACAAGGCCGTGCACGCGGTCAGCCTGGACATCGAGGCGTTGCGCTTCAACAGGGCCGTCGCCCATATTTATGAGTTCGCCAATACGATGACGGCCGCCAAGCAGACCCTGGCCGATAATGGCGACAAGGGACTGGCCTGGGCGCTGCGCTACGCGGCGGACTGTTTCGTGCACATGTTTGCGCCAATGATGCCGCATTTGGGCGAAGAATGCTGGCAGCGCCTTGGCCATGACACATTGCTCGCCGAACAATCATGGCCGGCGGTAGACGAATCCCTTCTCGTTGACGACTCGGTAACGATCGCCGTGCAAGTCAACGGCAAGCGCCGCGATCAACTGACCATTGCCCGTGACGCGCGCAAAGAAGATATTGAATCTGCCGCCTTAAAATTGGATAATGTGGTGCGCGCCATTGGGGGGCGTGACATAAAGAAAATTATTGTCGTGCCGCAAAGGATTGTAAATGTCGTCGCCTAAGGGGAATAGGCAACGGGTTCCAGGGTTACACCGCCGGCAAGTCTTGAAACTCATGAGCCTTGCGGGAGCAGGTGGGCTGCTGCTTACCGGATGCGCCTTCAGGCCGCTTTACGGGACAACGGCCAGCGGCCAGCGCCTGCAGGACGCGCTGAAAGCCGTTGAGATCGCTCCGATTCCCGGCCGCGTCGGCCAGCGCATTCGCAACGAGCTTATCTTCAACACCGCCCAGGGCGGCAATGCCGCGACGCCGATTTACCGCCTGGATGTCGCCATCCGCGAAAGCGAGACCGCCGTCCTGGTTGAAGTTACCGGCGATGCCCAGGGCCAGATCTACGTCATCGGAGCCAACTTCAAGCTTGTCAGCCTGAAAGACAACAAGGTCGTGTTCAAAGGCCAGAGCAATACCCGGGCGGCTTATGACAAGAGCTTCGAACGCGCCGCCGACGGCAAGCAGGTCAACTCCCTGTTCTCCAATACCAGGGCACGCGTTGATGCCGAGAACCGTGCCGCGCGGACCCTTGCCGACGAAATAAAGACACGCATTGCCACATATCTTGCGACCGCCTAGAGTGTTTCCAGGAAAAGTGGGCACCGGTTTTCCGTCCGGAAACA
>CAYWBS010000397.1:0-4004 GCA_964456215.1 uncultured Hyphomicrobiaceae bacterium | reverse complement strand
GAATGGCAGCCGATTATCGGCGCCGTCCCGCCCCTGAGCGCGGCGGACTGGCAGGCGGCTTTTCAAAAATACCGGCAAATTCCCGAATATCAGCGCGTCAACAAGGGCATGAGCCTGGCGGCGTTCAAGCGCATTTACTGGTGGGAATGGGCGCACCGCTTTTTGGGCCGGTTCATCGGCTTCGCCGTGGCGCTGCCGTTCGTCTTTTTCTGGGTGACGGGGCGCATCGAGCGCCGATTGATACCCTGGATAATTGGCATGCTTTTCCTCGGGGGCCTGCAAGGTCTCCTCGGCTGGTACATGGTGATGAGCGGCCTTGTCGAGCGGGTCGATGTCAGCCAATACCGGCTCGCCGCCCATCTGGCGCTGGCCATGGTCATCTTCGGCTATATTTTCTGGCTGGCGCTGGAGACCGGCGGGAGGTCCGACCGTCGTGGCGCGCGGACGAGGGATAAGGGACTGGTTGTTTCCGCCTTGGGCCTCGTCTGCCTGCTCTTTCTGCAAATCATCCTTGGCGCGTTCGTGGCCGGTCTCGATGCCGGGCTTTCCCACAATACCTGGCCGCTCATGGATGGCGGTCTGGCGCCGGACGGCCTGTTCGCCATGACTCCCTGGTACGCGAATTTCTTCGAGAATGCCGCGACGGTGCAATTCGACCACCGGCTGGCCGCCTATCTGAGCCTGGTCTGGGCCGCCATTCACGTCGCCAAAACAGGGACAAGGCGCGGCGAGGGCGCGGCACTGGTGTCGGCGGCGCTTCTATTGGTTGCTATAGTGGTGCAGGCAGGGCTCGGCATTTGGACGCTGCTGATGCAGGTGCCGATCACACTCGGTCTGTTGCATCAAGGCGGCGCCATCATCGTCTTCGCGGTTGCGCTTTATCACCTCCGTCTGCTGATCAAGACGCCGGAGGGCGTACCAAAAGCCGCTGAGGCCGCCGCGCAGTGAGGCGCGGGCCGGGTCATTGCGCCGTCGGGAGTTTTTGAGAGTGTTATGGCGTAGCTGCTCGTCCCCGATAATATCGCCATGGTATACGGGTATGCTCATCTCGACGCCGGTCGTCTTTTGAGCAGCAAACCGAAGTGATGGAGCACTTATGCGTGTGGGTGTCGTAAAGCGTACGCTCGTTTATCTCCTGCCGTTCGGCTGTATCTGGATGCTTGCCGGTCTGGCCGCGTTCGCGGCCGATCCCGGAAGGCCGGAAATCGCTGCGCTGAATGGCAAGCAATTCGTCGGCGAGACAGGTGAACAAGGCAAAGGGGACCATCACGCGGATACGATTGTGTTCAAGGACGGCAAATTCCGCTCACTCGACTGCGAGAATTGGGGATTTGGTCCAGCCCCCTATAGCGTCGAGCAGCGAGGCGAAACTTACAGCTTCGCTTCCACTTTGGTGAGCCCTCATCTCGGCACCCTGGAATGGAAGGGAACGATTGCCGGTGACAAGGCGAATGGCACGTTTCGGTGGACGCATAAACGCTGGTACGGGACAATAAGGCGGGACTATTGGTTCAAGGGAACCAGGTCCCCCGGTCCCAATTAGTTCATGTCGCGTTATGGTCGTTAAGGAGCTCGTTTGGTTTGGCGTTCATGGAAACGAAAAAGGAAGCCGCACCCTCCGCCAAACGAGCCACGTGGCCTGTCACTTTGGCAAAGCTTTCATCTATTTTTCTGCTCATCGTATTGGCAAATATCAGTGTTTCGTGGCTGGTCGGTAAGCTTGAACTGCAATTCTTCCCGGAGCATTTGAAAATTCTAGAGCGGGCGGTCCTCGTCGGCGCGATTCTGTATATATTTCTGATGGCGGCGCCCTTCCTTCCGGGAATCGAAATAGGCTTGGCCCTTATGATGCTGCTCGGTCCGTTGGGCGTGGCCCTCGTCTATGTTTGTACAGTGGTTGCGCTGACAATAAGTTTTGGCATCGGCAGGGTTTTCCCGACACATCTTCTCGCTTCCCTATTGGGATGGCTGCATCTGTCGCGTGCCGAGAGTCTGCTCAGGAAATTCGAAAGAACGCCGGCGGAAGAGCGGCTGGACTTCATTGCCGAAACAGCGCCACGACAGACAATGCAATCGCTCTTGAAGCGGAGATATCTGGTGCTTGCCCTGCTGCTCAATTTGCCCGGAAACGCCTTCATTGGCGGCGCCGGCGGCATTGCGATGATGGCGGGGATGAGCAGGCTTTATTCGTTTCCCAAATATCTGCTTCTTATATCCGTGGCTATCCTTCCAGGGCCCCTGCTTGTATTGCTGTCTGATTTCATGTCTTAGCCAAGCGCGATCACGTCGGGACGGATGCTCGTGCCCGGTAGAGGAACGCAACTGGTCGCCCCACGTCGCGTGCCCTCCTTTTCGGATACCGGAGGACGCGCCGGTTCAGCTTCAATAAATTGCCGATAGGTTCGTGCGGAGACTCGATCGAACTAATCAGACTGGGACATTATTCGCGCGTCGACGACGCAATTTATTTCTTGCATTTACGCATGCACGAACGCTTTTCGTTAATGCAATTATTCTTACAGTCCTGAACGCCCGGGCCAGGAAAATTAAGACATTTTGCGATGCAAGCATCCTTGGTCTTTATGCATTTGCCGGAGCAGGCGCTCGCCGTGACGCGAATGAGAGTCCTATTCGAGTGATCGGGCTTCCGGCAATAATTTGCGGAGGGGCTACACAGTTCATCGGGCAATTTGTCTAAATCGTATGCTTTCGCCTGGTGCGTCAAACCGATCGAAAGGTCCGCGAACACGACGCTCATCGCGAAGAAAAATATTGTCAGATACTTCGACATTCTGGCGCATCCTCCCTGTGGGCAAAAAGCCGGATTCAAGATTTCTTGGTTGATGATGCACACAATGGCGCGATCAGTCGTAAAAATCAATATGAGGGACCACCCCCGCCGAAGAGCGCCAAGCGAGTCAAGGGCGCTAAAGACATCTTCGGCGTTACTGTCCGTCGTAAATTGCTGCCAACCCGCAACCCGCCCTAAATTTCGGCAAGCGCCTGGTCGAGATCGGCGATGATATCCGCCTTGTCCTCGATGCCGACCGACAGCCTGACGACATCGTCGCCCGCGCCGGCGGCGCTGCGTTCATCGGCAGTAAGCTGGCTGTGGGTCGTCGAGGCGGGGTGAATGATGAGGCTGCGCGTATCGCCGATATTGGCGAGATGGCTAAAGAGCTTGACGGTGCTGACCAGCCCGACGCCCGCTTCATAGCCGCCCTTGAGGCCGAAGGTGAAAACGGCGCCGGCGCCCTTGGGGCAGTATTTTTCGGCGAGCGCCTTATAACGGTTGCCCGCGAGACCGGCGTAATTCACCCATTCGACCTTGGGGTGGCTTTGCAGCCACGAGGCGACCGCCGCGGCGTTGTCGGAATGGGTTTGCAGACGCAGCGGCAAGGTCTCGATGCCGGTCAGGATCAGGAAGGCGTTGAAGGGCGAAATGCAGGGGCCGAGGTCGCGGAGACCGAGGACGCGGCAGGCAATGGCGAACGAGAAATCGCCAAAGGTCTCGGCGAGCCTGATGCCGTTATAGCTGGCGCATGGCTCCGAAAGCGTCGGATATTTGCCGCTTGCGAGCCAGTCGAATGTGCCGCAATCGACGATGACGCCGCCGATCGAATTGCCGTGCCCGCCGAGAAATTTGGTCAGCGAATGAACGATGATATCGGCGCCGAAATCCTTCGGCTGGCAGAGATAGGGCGTCGCCAGCGTGTTGTCGACGACGAGCGGCACGCCGGCGTTCCTGGCGATTTTCGCTATCGCCTCGATGTCGGTGACGACGCCGCCGGGATTGGCGATCGATTCTATGAAGATGGCTTTCGTGTTTTTTGAAACGCCTTTCTCGAAACTCGAAAGATCGTCGACATCCGCCCAGGCGACGTTCCATCCGAACTTCTTGAAGGAATGATTGAACTGGTTGATCGAGCCGCCGTAGAGCTGCCGGGCGGCGAGTATTTCATCGCCAGGCGAAAGCAGCGTGTGGAAGACGATGACCTGCGCCA
>CAYWBS010000396.1:0-4007 GCA_964456215.1 uncultured Hyphomicrobiaceae bacterium | reverse complement strand
ATTAAAGCCCCGCCCATTTTCTGGTTAAGCTTTGGAGCTACCGTCAACTGCGCCAAGGTATCGGGGGACTTCCTGGAAATCGGCCGGAGCCGCTTTCTTTTTGCTCGTCATGTCGTAGAGACCGATCACATGGATTCGGATTATGTTGCCGTTGCGAAGCGGTTCGTCGGGACACCTTATCTTTGGGGCGGGCGGCAGAGCCTCGGCCTCGATTGCTCCGCGCTGGTTCAACTCGCGCTGACCTCAGCCGGACTTGTCTGTCCGCGCGATACAGACATGCAGGAGGCGGAGCTTGGCGAGCCTCTGCCTGATCCGCAAGATGTTCTTTCTTTCCGGCGCGGCGACCTGCTTTTCTGGCCCGGTCATGTCGCTATTCTTGCCGAGATCGGTCAGCTTCTGCATGCGAATGCCTATCACATGGAGACTGTCATAGAGCCACTGGATCTGGCCCTCTCACGTATCGAGAAGGCTCATGCCGGATTGCACGCGGTCAAACGTATTGGCAGTGGGCCGGAAGTTCAGTAGCCGCGCTCCACGTCCACGACGTTTTCCAGAGGTTCGCCGTGCTCATAGCGGGAGATTTGGCGGAGAACGTAACGGGCGACGGCGCCGGGACTGGTGACCGCGGCGTTGTGAGGAGTAACAATGACCCTCGGATGACACCAAAGTTGGCTTGTCTTCGGTAGAGGTTCGGTTTCGAAGACATCGAGCGAAGCGGCATGAAGCTCCCCCGCCTCAAGTGCAGCAAGAATGCCGGCTTCGTCTTGTACAGGGCCCCGCCCGGCATTGATGAATACGGGTCGGGGGCCGGCTCCGTCGCGCGCGAGCTTGCGAATGACAGAGCGGTTAACAAATCCTTCCGTCTCGCTTGTATGCGGGAGCAGGCAAACCAAGATATCGGTCCGCGCGAGAAACGGATCGAGTTCTGCCGCGCCCGCAAAGCTTTGAACCCCATTGAGGTGCTTTTCGGAACGGCTCCAGCCCGCGACTTGAAATCCAAGCCCGGCAAGCTTGGCTGCGGCATCCTGTCCAAGAACACCAAGCCCCATTATTCCGACCCGGACTTCATTGGCTGCCGGTTGTGGGAATTCGCGCCAGTCCTTTTGCCGTTGCAGGTCCCGATAGTCGAGCACGCGTCTGTGATGCATGAGAACATGAAGGACGACATATTCGCTCATGCGTTCCGTCAGATCTGCCTCGACATAACGTACGATCGGACATGGAGGGAGATCCGGATCGCGCATCAGATGATCAATCTTGGCACCAAATGAGAAGAGCACTTCAAGATTGGAGAATTGCTTAATGAGACCAATGGGCGCGTTCCACGCCAGGATGTAGCGAATACTCTCCGGCTTGCAGGACTGGTCCGGCCAGACTTCAACAGGCCGTTCGGGCTCGAGGCTTGAAAACGACTGAGCCACGCTGTCCGATGCGAACCCGGAAATAATCAGCAAGAGAGTCATAGCGACAAATCAGGTCGACACGGCGTTTTGGTGCGACACCTCGAGGTCGAAAGCCGCGGCCATGAGCGCTTTTGTATATTCGGTTTGAGGTGAAGAGAATATCTGCTGCGACTGCCCTTGCTCAACGACTTCGCCGTGGCGCATGACAATGACATAATTCGACAATGCCCGAACGACTTTCAAATCGTGGCTAATGAAGAGATAAGTCAGACTGTGCCGGTCTTGTAGATCAAGAAGAAGATCGACGATCTGCGCCTGAACGGACATATCAAGAGCACTGGTCGGCTCATCGAGCATCACAAATTTCGGTTCGAGAACCATGGCGCGGGCGACTGCGATGCGCTGACGCTGGCCGCCTGAAAATTCATGGGGGTAGCGGTCTTGGTGGGCAGCGTCGAGCCCCACTTCCTCGAGCGCGCCGGCCACGCGTTCGCGGCGTTCGGAGTGGGTCATTGCGGGACTCTGGATGAGCAGCCCCTCTTCAATGATTTGTCCGATGGAAAGCCGAGGGCTTAGAGAGCCATAAGGATCTTGAAAGACGATCTGCATCTCTCGGCGCAATGGGCGCATTTGTTTTATGCTGAGGCCGTCGATTCGTTGACCGACAAAGGCAATCGGTCCTTCGCTGGAAATCAGTCTGAGAAGGGCGAGGCCGAGGGTTGTCTTGCCCGACCCCGATTCGCCGACAACGCCGAGAGTCTGGCCCGCGCGAAGCTGGAGAGTGAGCCCGTTAACGGCTTTCACGTGATCAACAGTCCGGCGCAGGATGCCATGTCGAATTGGGAACCAGACCTTCAGATTTTCGGTCTCAAGGACGATTGGAGCATTCGAATCCGCTGGAGGCGGATTACCTTTCGGCTCCGATGCCAGCAAATGCTTTGTATAAGCGTGTTGCGGTGACGTAAAAATTTGTTCCGTAACGCCCTGTTCGACGATCTCACCATCGTTCATGACATTTACGCGATCAGCCATTTTCCGGACAATTCCAAGGTCGTGCGTGATCAGAAGCATGGCCATGCCGAGTTCTTTTTGCAGTGATTTCAGGAGGGTCAGAATTTGCGCCTGGATAGTGACGTCGAGCGCTGTGGTCGGCTCATCGGCGATCAGTAGGTCCGGCTCGTTTGCGAGCGCCATGGCAATCATTACCCGTTGCCTCTGACCGCCCGACAATTGATGAGGGTAGGCGCCCAACCGTTTCTCGGGTTCGGGAATTCCGACTTTATTTAGAAGTTCCAAGATTGTGGTGCGCAATTTTTCACCAAAAAGACCGCGATGAAGCTCGATCATCTCGCCGATCTGTTTCTCGATCGTATGTAATGGATTGAGAGAGGTCATCGGTTCCTGGAAGATCATTGAAATCTCATTGCCGCGAATGGAATGAAGATCTTTCATTTCCAGTTTCAAGGTGTTCTTACCCTTGAACCAGATTTCTCCGGAGGGATGCGAAGCAGCGGGATAGGGGAGAAGCCCCATTATCGAAAGAGCCGAGACAGTCTTGCCGGAACCCGATTCGCCAACCAGCGCGACGGCTTCTCCGGGCCTGATATCAAAGGAAATATCTTTCACCGCGTGAGTAACGGTTTCGCCGGCTCGGAAGTCTACTGACAGACCACGAACATCAACGAGTTTTTCTGTTTTGACGGTCATTGCTCTGGGCCGTCTCACCTAAATGTCTTCCGCGGGTCAAGGGCATCGCGGACAGCTTCGCCGATAAAAATCAAAAGGCTCAGCATAATGGCGATGACGAAAAAGGCGGTCAGCCCAAGCCACGGCGCCTGAAGGTTGGCCTTGCCCTGGGCAAGAAGCTCGCCGAGGGAGGGAGAGCCGGGCGGCAGACCGAAACCAAGGAAGTCAAGTGACGTCAGCGTCGTAATAGATCCGTTGAGAATGAACGGCATGAAAGTCAGAGTGGCGACCATGGCGTTCGGCAGCAAATGCTTGAACATGATTTTCCAGCTCGGCAGGCCGAGTGCGCGCGCCGCGGTGATATATTCGAAATTTCGGCCGCGAAGGAATTCGGCGCGCACGACACCGACCAAAGCAACCCAGCTGAACAGCAAAAGAATCCCAAGCAATATCCAGAATGTCGGCTCGATGATCGAGGCGATAATAATGAGCAGATAGAGGGCCGGAATGCTTGTCCAGACTTCGATAAAGCGCTGGAAAGTGAGGTCAACCCAGCCGCCGAAATAGCCTTGCACGGCGCCTGCGGTTACGCCGATGATCGAAGAAAAGAAAGTAAGAACCAAGCCGAAGAGAATCGATATTCGGAAGCCGTAGATCACGCGGGCGACCACGTCACGTCCCTGATCGTCAGTCCCGAGCCAGTTCTCCGCCGATGGGGGCGCCGGAGCTGGGACGGGAAGATTGTAATTAATCGTGTCGTAGCTGTAGCGGTTGACAGGCCAAACCATCCAGCCAGATTTCTTTTCAACGAGTTCCTGCACAACGGGGTCACGGTAATCTGCTTCAGTTTCGAATTCACCACCGAAGGTGGTCTCCGGATACGTTGCCAGCACCGGGAAATAGATCCCGCCATCATAA
>CAYWBS010000395.1:0-4010 GCA_964456215.1 uncultured Hyphomicrobiaceae bacterium | reverse complement strand
CACCGACACGCGGATTTTCAGTCCGCTGCTCTACCAACTGAGCTACCTGGGCTTTGGAAATCGTTTCGACCGCGCGTTCTTAAATTTCGAGGCGAATGCCGCATGCAAGAACCGGCTTATAAGCAATCCCGACCATCCTGTCGAGTCGGTTGGCCGGACTTCAGGGCCCGGCACCATCGGGATCTTCCGCCGCCCCCGGCGCCAACGGCATCTCGTCCTCTTCGTCGTCGGGCGTGGCGGCGACCACATATCGACCCGCAAGCCAACGGCCAAGATCGACGTCCGCGCACCGTTTCGAGCAAAATGGCCGATAGGCCGACGCGATTGGCCGCGTCCGGCAAATCCGGCACATAGCCTCCGGCCGCTTGTCCGGCGCAATGCCGTCTTTCGAGCGACCTGGCGCGTTATCGTTGCTCCCCACCGGTTTCATGGCATTATTCCAATTCCATTTCGGCACGCTGCAGCCAATTGAAATAGACGGGGTACCCCTCCCCGCGCAGCAGATTGATCACTTCCGTGAGCGGCATTCCAACAACATTGGTGTAGGAACCGACCAGTTTTTGCACGAATGCCGCGGCAAGCCCCTGAATGGCGTAACCGCCGGCTTTGCCCCGCCATTCTCTCGATGCCAGATAGCTGTCCATTTCCTCGCGATTCAAGCGCTTGAATCGGACGCGTGTCTCGACTGCGCGCTGACGGATCATCTCCCTCGGCGTAATCAGGCAAAGGCCGGTATAGACCCGGTGAGAGCGGCCGGAAAGTAGCTGCAAGGCGGCCGCCGCTTCGTCGAGAAATTCGGGCTTGGTCACGACCCGCCGGCCGACCGCGACCACCGTGTCGGCCGCCAGAACATAGCTCTCCGAAAGTTGCGGATGATTCTTCAGCTGCTTGCTGACCGCCTTGGCCTTCTCCCTTGCGAGGCGCAGCGACAAAGTGCGCGGCATCTCACCCTTGCCCGGCATCTCGTCGATTGACGCAGGCCTCAGGGCGTCAGGCTCGATGCCGACCTGCTGCAGCAGGGCAAGCCGGCGCGGCGACGCACTCGCAAGCACCAGCTTGCGCAACAACACCTGCTCTCCACCATTTTTTGCCATAAAAACCGCTCCGTTTCGAGACAATTGACGGTCTGCCGGGACGCGCTATTTGAAGCGGTAAGTGATGCGGCCTTTGGTGAGATCATAGGGCGTCATCTCGACCTGCACCTTGTCGCCGGCGAGGACACGAATCCTATTCTTGCGCATACGTCCGGCGGTATGCGCGATGATCTCATGGCCGTTTTCAAGCTTCACCCGAAAGGTAGCGTTTGGCAGAAGCTCGGTCACCACTCCCGGGAATTCGAGAAGCTCTTCCTTTGCCATGTAACTCCTTTCCGCAGATATTTGGAGGGGAGAATGAGAGCGAAAAGCAGCAAAATCAAGTTTCTATTTCAAGACGGTTCTCGGAATTCCCGGGAATGGGACCGAATTCTGCATATTATAAATGACGTACCCAGGCGAAAGGGCGCGGATTGGGGAGGTCAAGTATTTCGAGGAAAAAAGTTGCCTTGATGGTCGCTTCCAAGAACTGGCGAGGCGAGATTCCGTAGCGTTACAAAATAAGGTCTGAGTTCGACGGCAATCACCAAATGTACGCGACGCTGATCCACCTCATCCTCAGTTGGAGAGTCTAAAAGCACATCGCCTTCAACGATTAGACGGCTAAAGGCTTGAAGTTTCTCGAATTGGAGTGTGTGGAATCCAATACTTTCCGCTACGTCCTCTTCGACGCTCGTGAACCCTCTTAAAGGGAACCGAAGACGAATTGCCACCATTTTCGTCTATTTAATAGCACCGACGGTGAAGCCCTTGACGAAACGGTCTACGAAGAAGTTGTACACGATGGCGATGGGCAGGCTGGTGATCGCGCACGCCCCCATCAGCGAGCCCCAGAAATAGACATCGCCGCGGACCAGGAAGGTCGGCACTCCGACGCTGATCGTCAGCCGCGACTGAGCCGTTATGAACGTCAGTGCGTAAATGAATTCCTGCATCACCAGGGTGAAGGCGAAGATCACCACGGTCAGGATGCCGGCGGTCGAGACCGGCACCACGACGCGCAAGAAGGCGCCGAAGCGACTCAGTCCGTCGATCATCGCCGCTTCCTCCAGATCCCGCGGAATCGCCTTAAAGAACCCCATCAGAAGCCAAGTGCAAAACGGCACCGCGAAGCTCGGATAAACCAGGACCAGGGACCAAAGCGAATCCTGCAGTCCGAGATCCCCGATTACCCGCGAGAACGGGATGAACAGGATAGTCGGCGGAATAAGGTAGGTGAGAAAGATGCCGATGGCCAGCCGTTGCGCCCATTTCCCCGACAGCCTGGCCAGGCTGTAGCCGGCCGGCACCGCCAGCAGCAGCGTAATGATCACCACCAGCACGCCGACCCACGCCGTGTTCCAGATCCACTGCGCAAACTGGGTGTCGAAAAACAATACCTGCAGGTTTTCCAGCGTTGGCGGCTCGTTATACAGGAACGGGTTGTTCTCGGTGTTCAAGAGGTCCCTGGTTTCCTTGAACGTGGTGATCACCATCCAGAAGAACGGGAACGAAGCGAACAGAACGAAGACCGCGATTACGGCGTAATGGGCGCTTCCTGCTGCCCAATTCCTGACGCGGATGGAGAGCGGCGCGGCCATGTCACGTCACCTCCGCGCGCCGGGCGATAGTCAAGAACCCGATGGCCACAGCCACCAGGATCGGGAACAGGAACAGCGCCGTCGCCGCGCCTTCGGCCAGATCGCCGCCTTCGATGCCGGTAAAAAAGGCCTGGCTCGCCAGCACTTGGGTCGAATCATAAGGTCCGCCGCAAGTCAACACGAAGACCACGATCATATCGGTGGACGTAAACACGATGCCGAAAAGCATGGCCACCATCAGGATCGGCAGCACCAAAGGAATGGTGATCTGGAACAAATGCCGCCAAAATCCGGCGCCGTCGACTTGGGCGGCGTCGTGAATGTCCTGAGGGATCGAACTCAATCCGGCAAGGACGATCACGGTGGCGAGTGGCAGCAGGCGCCAGACGTGGACAGTAATAATGGAGGCCATGGCCAGGTCCGGCTGGCCGAGCCAGATGGGCCAGAAGCCGGGGGCGAACAGACCGATGGCGCGGGCCGTCCAGTTGATGATGCTGTAGATGGAATCGAAGATCCACAGCCAGCCGATCGCCCCCAGAGACACCGGCGCCACCCACGGCAGCAGGATCAGCAGCCGCACCAGCCACTTGCCCCGGAAATCCTTCATCAGAGCCATCGCCAGGATCTTGGCCAGCACCAGCACGATTACCTGGGAAACGATGGTAAAGATGAAAGTGTTTTTCAGGGCAACCCAAAATGCCGGGTTTTCCATTATCGCCCGGTAATTGCGAAGGCCGACAAATTTGTCGTCGACGCTGCCGACGGTAACGTTGCTGACGCTGTAGAGCAGCGCCAACACGAACGGCAGCCCGACGAGCAAAACGATATAGAGTACCGCCGGTCCGATCATCGCCCGGCCCAGCCATTTTTCGCTGTCGATCAGGCGAGCGGAGCGGCCCGCCATGCCGGCTGCCGCAACGGTCATGAGCCGTTTCCTCTGATATCCGTCCTCAGCTCTGTTTTTCGGTCGAAGCGTTTGACGTTCGTTTCCCCGACAGTGAACACAACCCTTTCCCCCTCGCCAGCCGAAAAGGGCTTGGTGGAGGGCACCTTGGCGATGATTTTTTCCTCGGGAAAAGGCGGCTCGAGCACGCCGTAGACCAGCTCATCGGCGCCGAGATACTCGATGCGCGACACGCGGAACGGCACGTCGACCAGACCCGGCGCGCTTTCGGCGCCA
This sequence comes from uncultured Hyphomicrobiaceae bacterium, assembly GCA_964456215.1. GTDB lineage: Bacteria > Pseudomonadota > Alphaproteobacteria > Rhizobiales > BFAS01 > MnTg02. Next base: position 156 of record CAYWBS010000395.1, on the reverse strand, counting down.
TCTTTGGGCGTCATGTGTTCGGGTCGGAAACCGATGATGCCGTCGTCCGTCTCGATAAGGTTCATGGGTGGCGCGCCGATGAAGATCGCGACAAACGTGTTCTTTGGTTCGGTGTAGATCTCCGCCGGGGTGCCGATCTGCCAAATCTTGCCCTCG
>CAYWBS010000394.1:0-4013 GCA_964456215.1 uncultured Hyphomicrobiaceae bacterium | reverse complement strand
TGAGTTCATGCCTTAGGTCTGCGAACAAATCATGGACCTTGGCTGCGGTCATACCCTCGTCCGCATCATCTATCAGTGGATCGGCGACGTGTTCATACGGAGCAAAAAATTCCGCGTATTCGCGACTGAGGTCGAGCGCCTGTTGAAGGAAAGGTGACAAGACTGCAAAGTCATTTGCCGGGCGGGCCCGGGTCCAGGCATCATAAGATGTTGATCCGAACGCGCTGGCACGCGCGACGTAATCGGCTGGTACCTTGATCGCCCTTTCGAAGTCTCGCCGAGCAACCCATATGAGGCTTGCGTCATCCGAATCGTAAGACCAATCCTCACCATAAAGTAAAAGTCGGTCGAGTAGTTTGCCGAGTTCAGGATCAATAGATTTTTCGTGAGCCAGTCGATTAAGGATCGCGCCCTGACGCGCACGAGCGGGAGCCCCGCCTTTTGGCATATATGTCGCTTGATCCCAGGCGAGCACGCCGCCCGCTGCTCCGCAGTCACTGATTTCCAGCAGCCGGCGCTTGAGTTCCCTGATATCGTCTTTGACCGATTGATGAAACTGATCAGACGCGGTGAACGACATCCAAAGACCCTCTTGCTTGTCATGGAATGTAGTTTCGATTCCGGGTGATACACAGTTGTCCGTATCGCCACAGGAAAGGAACTATCATATTGGATCTGATCTCATCTGCCAGTCGTATTCCGAGCCAAATCGCCGATAGAATGAACGCTCCCTGGAGCAGGATACGGAGTCGGGCGACTTTGAATAGCTAAGGGTGTTGCAATCAAGATCTTCGTTCGATCAAAATTCCATGCAGCATCTTAAGCCAAACCATTGGCAGCTCGACCCGTTGACTGCGCGGGCAGGACCCAAAGCTGACACAGGATTCAGTTTGGCGTTGAACCGTTCCCATAATGGCAAGACGTTATTGGGCATAGATGACAGCTCTTGGCCCTTTGTCGCCGGTGGCCCTTTGGCAGCAGCTATACAAACTCGGACATTGGAATGCGAGACGGTGCGGCGTCGGCCACTTCCGCTGCTGGCGGATGCTGCCATTCCCGAGCTACGCACCGGCGACGTAATGGGCCATGAGCAGTCATTCTTGGATTTACACATTATCCAGACCCGCAACATATGTAACAGGCAAATACTGCCTATCGGTGTTCATGCACGAGAGAGTCGGACCTCTAGCGGCGCGAGCTTTTCGATATTGAGCGTCGAGGCGGCAATGCTGACCTTGTCGGCCGATTTTTCAATCTCCTCAAGGATGCGCGTAAACAGTCGGTCTTTGGTCGAACGACGAACTTTGTAATCAACGACATAGCGCAAAGTGAATTCGATCCATTTATGGTTGGCGACAATCGTAATCATCGGGTGTACGCTCGCCGTTTCGATCATGTAGCGTCGGGTAATTGGGCGCCAAGCCTTCTCAGCCGACCGTGCGTATTCACCGACAACTTCCTCAGCGACGCGTTCAATGAGCCGGCGCGCCGCTGGGTAATCACTGCCGCATTTGACGGGGATCACGATCTCATCCCATAGGAAGGGAAATTCCGCCGAATAATTGAACACTGGTTCTTTAAAGACGAAACTGTTGGCCACGCGCACGATGCGGCCATTGTATTGATCGCCATTCACCCATTCACCGATCTGCATGATCGTGGTGCGTAGAATGCCAATGTCGATCACGTCGCCTTTGATGCCGCCGAGCTCGACTCGGTCACCAACTTTGTAAAAGCTACCGAACGACACCGCTATCCATCCAGCAACGCTCGCGATCACTTCCTGGAGTGCAAATGCTACTCCTGCGCCAGCCACGCCGAAGGCGATCGTAACGCCCCCGAGCTTATCGCTGAAAACAAGCACTAGAAAGATGGCCGCCGCCAGGTAGCCGAAAAATGTCACAACCTTGCGGGCTTTGTACCGAATTGAATCGTCGCGCACATAGCGGGACGCCAATCGTCGCAACAAGCCCATTGACACTATGATGAGCGTGAGACCCACTAAAACGAACACAAGCTTCTCGGTCAGTGGGTCAAACAGCCAACGTTCCACTATCTGCAAGAGCTCTTGGTACATTCCGCCCTCCATGGCGCCACGCGGCTCAGAAATGAGAACCAGTTTGAGCCAAACAGTACGTTATATCGGCTGTATTCGTGCGCCGTCGCATTGATCCCGGCTATAAGGCCTTTGTCGGCAGTTTGCGCCTTTTTCTTCGGTGAGGTTGGACCGGCCATGTTAAGGTCTGATCAATGTGCATATAGCGATCCTAATCCTCTTCCCTTTCCTCGGGCGGCGCAGGTTTGGCGCCAGCCAGCCAAGTGCTGCCGCCACCATCGTCTCGCGAAAATCGGGATGGCGTTGTTACTCTCGCTGTTGGCGAGGGCGACAACTGCAGTGAGCAGTGCCATCGCTCCGGGAACGTGAAGAATCATAGAGAGGAGTCGAACAACTGGCCAAATGTCATTGATGCGCATGGCGTCAGCCGTAACCCTTTTCGATCAGTTGGGCCGGTTACTCGTATCAGGTTCCTGCTTTCGATTTCCGCACATGATTCTTCGTTGATTGCCGGTAACTCATTGTTAGATGCAGACTTTGCATTTTCCGAGTCCTTGAAGGTGGTGCCACGCTTCACAAAAGGCTCCTGCTCCGGCCTTACTCGTCATGATTGGCATCAGAAATCTCTCGGAATCATATGAGGTTAGATCGAATAGGATCTGACTCACCGGCGGAAACGGCCAAGCAACCATCCGATGATCAGTCCGACGACAAGACTCACACCAATGACAACCACGCGACGTGATTGAAACGTCCAGTGCAAAAAAAGTGAGTTCGACCTCTTCGGTATTTTGAATAGCAAAGACAGCGAGCAATCCCAGAAGGACAAGTGAAATAACAAATTTCGACTGCTTCATAACTTGGCTCATAGAAGACCTCCACGGCGGGTATTATGTTACCTCCGACCCAAAGTGATTGGTTCCCAAGCATTGATAGATACCAGACGCACAAAAGCGCACATTGAGGGAAGTCAAACTCTTTCGAACGCTGTATGCGTCGATTCGCTTATCGGCTTGCAGCATTTATATTGCCGGGGACCCTGATCTGCACTGCTGAGGACGCAATGGAAGCCTTGCGAAAATTCTGATGCCCGAGGTTTGCACAACTCGGAACCGGACTGGCTGATTCGATAACGGCACTGACTTCCGGTAAGGGTCAAAAGTGAGCGTCGCTGATCCTTTACGACTGTCCGCTCTTGGTCGAAGCGGACGATCCTGCGTTTGGACGCCGTCGGACGCCCATGTCCGCAAACTCTGCAGTGCACGCATTCGTCAGATGTGCAAGTCGCAAGCCAACGTGGTCAGCTTGTGGCACGTCGGAGCAGAAGTTGGTTGGGCAGAGCACTTCTGCTCTGCCCAGTGTCATCAGACATCGACTTGCTCCGCTATATCAAGAGCATCATCAACTTCAATCCCAAGATACCGAACGGTGCTTTCAATTTTCGTATGACCGAGCAAGAGCTGCACAGCTCGTAGGTTGCCGGTGCGCTTGTAGATCAGCGTGGCCTTTGTACGCCTGAGCGAATGCGTCCCATAAACGGCAGGATCGAGCCCGACGGCAGATAACCACTCACCGAGCAATCTTGCATATTGCCGTGTTGTGAGATGCTTGCCACCACGTCCAGGAAACAGACACTGTCCGACTCGGCGTCCGGTTGCCTTCAGATAGAGGTCAATGGATTCGCGTGTCTGCTCTGTCAGTTCAAATTTCACCGTGCGACCGGTCTTTCTCTGGCGCACGATGGCCCGATCGACGGTATATCCGCGAGGCGCAACGTCTTCGACACGAATGCCGACCACGTCACATCTCCGAAGTTTGCTGTCGATCGCGAGATTGAACAAGGCGAGATCGCGCGTCCGCTTTTCAAGTTGAAGCTTTGTCCGAATTGCCCAAACGTGCTTGGGCCAAAAGGACGGCTTTGGCCCGATTAGTTTCCCCTTGTTCCAGGGCTGCCGTT
>CAYWBS010000393.1:0-4014 GCA_964456215.1 uncultured Hyphomicrobiaceae bacterium | reverse complement strand
AACAATAATATTTATTTATAGAAATTTAGATGTAAAAATAAGGAAATCGAAAACTATCTTTAATGGTTACAGAATATTCAAAAACTTGGTTTATGGTACACCATAAACGAGAACGACTACACGGAACGATAGAGGCGGAGTGGTGAAAGGCATCATTTTTCGCGAATTCATAGATATGGTCGACAAAACCATGTCCGAAGACATGACCGAGAAGATAATCGCCAAATGCGATCTGCCGTCGGGGGGCGCCTATACGACCGTCGGCAATTACGATCACGGTGAAATCATCGGCCTTGTTTCTGAGCTCTCTCTTGAAACGGGACGGTCAGAGCCGGAGCTGATTCGCGTCTTCGGCCGCCACCTATTTGATCGTTTCGTGGAACTGCATGGCCAGGATCTTGGATTTGCGGAGGATCTGTTCAACTTCTTTGAGAGCATCGACAATGTCATGTCGAAGTCAAGAATCTTTATCCCGATGCCGAGCTTCCGCATCTCGAATGTGCGCGTCCGGATCAGGACACCTTGATCGTAACATATGAGTCTGCGCGGGCGATGGCTGATCTTGCACATGGACTTATCGATGGCGCGATCAAACATTTCGGCGAACCGATTTCCGTAAATCGCGAGGACATAGCCGGCGGACCGCGCCAGCGCGTTTGTTTCACCTTGTGCAAAAAGTAACTCGTCATGATGTCACAGGATTCACTTCTGCGCCGATTGGAACGGGAGAAAAGGGCCCGGGAGTACGCGGAGTCTTTGCATGAGAAAAAGAGCTCCGAACTCTACAAAATGAATAAGATGCTTCGCAGCACGGCCAACCAGCTTGCCGCGCAGAAGTCTCAGCTCAATATCTTACTGGACCATACCAGCGCCGGCATATTCCTTGCGAACTCGAACTTTACCATCATACATGCCAATCTCTATGCGGAGAGGGTCTTTGGTTTCGAGCCCAATACCCTGTTCGGGTGCTGCCTGAGGGAGCTTTTTTGTTGCGATCGGGAAAAGATCTCGGAGCTCAAAACACGTAACCAATTGACGGACTGCCATCAAGATGGCGAGAAAATCATGGTGCGCAGGCGTGATGGCACAATTTTTCCAATCGAATTTTCCGTCGCAGCGACGGAAATGCGCGGCGAAGAGCATTCCATTTGGATTTTTCGGGATATCACTGAACGTTGTAAGGAAGAGGCGGAACGGGAGCGGCTTGAACTCGAGCTTCGCCAAGCCCAAAAGCTCGAATCCCTCGGGACACTCGCCAGCGGCATCGCGCATGAGATTAACACGCCGATTCAGTTCGTCGGAGACAATTTGGAGTTCTTGAGAGAGAGCTTTGAGGACGTCGTCAAATATTTAGACGAACTGAAAGTCGGGGGCGGTGAGGCGCCGGAACGGGTCGGCGACGGTAGCACGCGCGGTCCCACAGACTCGGAACGGATCGGCCTGGACTTTCAGTTCTTGAAGAAGGAGATCCCGGCCGCCATCGACCAGAGCTTGGAAGGGATCAAACGCGTCCGGGATATCGTCATAGCGGTCCGCGATTTTTCCCATCCGGGGTCAAACGAAAAAATCCCGACAGACCTTAACGCTGCGGTCGAAAGTACCGCCACGATTTCCAGAAACCAATGGAAATACGTGGCAACCCTCGATAAGGATCTCGACCGTTCACTTCCGGATGTTCTTTGTGTTCCGAGCGAGATAAACCAAGCCATTCTAAACTTGATCGTCAATGCCGCTCAGGCGATCGAGGAGCTTGGCAATGACGAGCCGGGCAAGATCACCGTTCGGACGATGACAGGTGACCGGCATGTCAGTATCGAGGTTTCGGATACGGGCTGCGGCATACCTCCTGAACTAATGGATCGAATATTCGATCCATTCTTTACGACCAAGGGTGTCGGCAAGGGGACGGGGCAGGGTCTGTCTCTTGCTCACAACGTCATCGCGCAAAAGCACGGCGGCAAAATCTTCTGTGAGTCCGTGCCAGGTAAAGGCTCGACCTTTACAATTCAATTGCCGCACCGAGCGTCGAAAACCTCAGACAGGGCCTTTTGAGGGGGCTAAGCATGAATGCGAAGATACTATTCGTCGATGACGATACGAAAGTTCTCAACGGCGTCAAACGCCGGCTGCACAGAATCTATGACATCTACGTTGCAAGGAGCGGTCAGGAGGGCCTGCGGATTCTCGATCATGAAGGACCTTTTGCAGTGGCGGTCGCCGATCAGCGGATGCCCGGCATGGATGGGCTTGCCTTCCTGAAGGCGCTGATGGAACGGGCTCCGCTTACGGCGCGCATCATGCTTACCGGCAACGCCGACCGGAAAACGGCTATCGATGCGGTCAATGAGGGACGCGTTTTCCGGTTTCTCAACAAGCCCTGTCGAATGGAGAACCTTTCCCAGGCGTTGTACGACGGAATCCAAAGTTATAATCTGCTCACCAGGGAAAAACAGTTACTCGAACAAACGCTCGCCGGAAGCGTCAAGCTCCTCATCGATATACTGGCAATCAGTAATCCTGATCTCTTTCAACGCATCAGTGTTTTGCGCAACGCTGCAAAGCGGTTTGGCAAACAACTGAATGCGGTTCCTGAGTGGGAGCTCGATATGGCGGTCATGCTGTCATCCATAGGAGACGTCATGCTGCCGCCCGAGGTCCGCACGAAACTCAGAAACGGTGAACCGCTGGAGAAAGTCGAGCAAGAACTCGTGACAAGCGCGCCCGAAGTTGCGCGGGACCTTCTGCTCAATATTCCGCGGATGCGACCAATCGCGGAGGCGATTTACTACAAGGACAAAGGATTTGACGGTTCCGGTTTCCCATATGACGCGGTCAAGGGTACCGACATTCCGCTTACTGCCCGCATCCTGCAAGTCTTGCAGCATGTGCTGGCGCCGGCTGACGGCAGCGCACCGAATCCGGAGGTATTTGCAAAGCTGGAAAAATCGGCCAATTTACTTGATCCGGAACTCGTTGAGGCGGCGCGTGAGTGTTTTTCGCGACAAAAGCCGGACGCTGAGAAGGGACGAGGCAGAGTTTGCGAAGTAAGCGTCTCAGGCCTTCTTCCGGGCGATAAAATTCTGGACGATCTTAAGACCGAAACGGGAAAGCTGGCGTTATCTGAAAATCATACATTGACGCAAGCACTTATTCAGCGGATCCGGCAATTCAACAAATTGCAGAACTTGAAGACACCCATTCGCGTCGAAAGGCAATATTTGGGGAACTCCGAGGGTCAGAGTGCGGCGTGACGGAGATCTCAACGCTCCAATGTCTGATACACGAAGCGCGGTTGGGCACGATCTTCGGAGGCAGCGAAAATCGTGGGTCAGGCACTCCGAGGTTCGCTATGGCGTAATCGCCCCGATGCCCGCAACCTGCTCGTCTTCATCACGGGCATAGAGTTCGGTCTCGCCGTCACGGCCATATAGATCCTGGCGGAAATGGGCCGCACCATTTTCCGTCGCCCACGCCGTAATATACGCAAAATGAACCTTGACCGGCTCCTTCAGCCTGATGTCCGTACTGACACCGTTTTCCATCGTAAGGTCGATCCGTTCCCGCGACCAATCCTCGTCTTCTTTGCGCAATAGCCAGCTGACAAGCTCGGAGATCTTTTCAATGCGAACGCATCCGGAGCTATAAGCCCGATAAGTGTTCCCGAACAGCTTTTTGAGCGGCGTATCGTGCATGTAGACGATGTGCTTGTTCGGCATATTGATACGCACGAGGCCTAGCGCATTTTGTGGACCGGGATCCTGCCTGAACTTGTAATTGTAGATTTCCGGAGATTGCCAATCGATAAGGCTCGGATCTATCGGCTCGGCGCCCCAATCCTTTAAGATACTGAAACGCTGTTCGTGGAAATAAGAAATATCCTTTCGGATTTGCGGGATAAGATCTTTCGCGGCAATAGAATCGGGTACGCGCCAGAAAGGCCGGATATTCAAACCGATGATCTTGGCGGTGATCGTAGGCGTTTCCCGGTCTGCCCGCCCGACAACCACGCCGCTG
>CAYWBS010000392.1:0-4022 GCA_964456215.1 uncultured Hyphomicrobiaceae bacterium | reverse complement strand
CGGCAGACGGTCAAAAAGAGCGCCTAACAGTGTCCACCTCAAGGGGTGCACTCCACATTGGGGGCAAATATGCCCCCCTAATGCGAGTCGCCAGATCAGGCAGACCTAAAAACCTCCAACTCGCGCGCCTTTGAAAATATGAGGAGATCGCATTGGACAAAATGACGGCGGCGGAACAGAAGAGCATGGTCCTCGCGGTCTTTGCCGATCTTGCCGACAATGACGATGTCGACGGTCTGTTCGATTTCATGGGTCATTGCGGCATCGATGTGCGCAAGATGCGCATAGGCCAGGTGCTCACCGACTTTATCCTCGAGCACTACCAGATCGGCGCCCGAAAATTTGACGTAAGCAGAGTCGTGGAAGACCTCGCGACTTATCCGCCGATCGTTCAAAGAGTCGAAGAACTCAGGACCGGACAAACAGAAAATTCCCAATTGATTTCGAAAAAAACCGGGTAACGAAATTGGGCGGTTCGGGATCCGGCAGACCGTGGGGATTGGGCGCGTCGAAATGCGAAGACCATTCTTCCATCGATCTTGCCTGGCTCAATCGCCAGGGCATTCTCAAACGCTATGGCTGGACGACGATCACATGGTCGCGGGGCGGCGAAAAAACCGGATCGATACAAGTTAAAGCCGAACAGCGGGGTCTCAGGCTTTCCTACCGGACACGCGACTGGGGCGGTGAATGGGAGCCCATTGAAGAGCTTATTCCCTTCTCCTACAGCGCCACCAATTTCGACGGCCGCAGACGCTGGTTCCGCTGCCCTTCCTGCGGTCGCGACTGCCGCGTCCTTTACGGCGGCAAGGTCTATCGCTGCCGCAGGTGCTATGGCCTGAAATACCAGTCCCAGTATGAGCCGGGTTTCGGCAGGGCGCTGTCGCAGGCGCAGAAGATCCGCGAGAAGCTGGGCGGCTATCTTTGCGTCGACGATCCGTTTCCGCCAAGACCGAGATACATGCATTGGAAGACCTATCGCCGTCTCAAGGCCAAGGAAGCCAAACTGGCGCAGCGATACACGCTCGGACTTTGTGCCCGTTTCGGCATCTTGCTCTGAAGCATTTGACCTATCCCCTGATTTTGCCAGTCAATAGTTTTGCGAAATTCAGAAGGCAAGCCCGTTATTTACCGCCCAATAAAAAGGGTGGGGGACATCGGAAAATTTCCTTCGGATTGAACACAAAGACGCCAACACAGTTGGGACCTTGGGGCAATCTTGCCGGAATGGACATAGGGTGCGCCAAACTTGAGGGAACGTTCAAGACATTCCCGCAGTGCTCCAAAGCCTGCCATTTGAAGATGGTGCGGTTACAGAAATTCTTTCGCAATTTGAGAAACTTGGCTATTGCTGCAATGGCATTACTGGAAATCTTGCCGCGCACAATAGGCTTCCCGAACGGGTTCCAAGACTACAGATTTTTAGCCAGATGAGGCCATTCTCCTTGCACAAAATTTGCCCAAAAATTTGCGCAAAAACTGGCTCAAGAACTGACCCAAAAATTGGTCCAAAGATTGGTTCAAAAATTGGCGATGCGTCTCACACCGGATTTGGCAGAAAACTGCAGGATTTTGCTAGTTTATTTGACGCAGATTTTGGAGGGAGTTTGGGCAAGCCGTTCACCTGAATATTGGCCGCAGAAAACGTGGCCGAAATTGCCTGCAAAAATGACTGAAAGATTTAGCCAAAACCTGAAACGAATTCTGGGCCTTAGCTATGCAGAATTGACTGCCCAGCGTTGGGCCGCTGACGCCAGTTCTCGACCTTCTCGTTCTTGTTGTTTGCGCGAAGCAAAACAACGGCAGCTTGACGGAAGCACGTTTTTGATCTGAAGCGGAATCAGTGAACGATTGGAAACTCGGAAACTGCATGCTCGAGGCTGCTGACCAGTTGGGCCATGAAACCGAAGTCAAGGGTCTCAAGGGTGTCGCTGGGCAGATGGTAGTTCGGATTGCGGAAGAATGCAGTGTCGGTGACCATCAAAGCCGGCCAACCGGCGTCCCAGAACGAAGCGTGGTCGCTCAAACGTGTCGACGGCAAGACCCACCCATTGAAGGGAACAAACAAGGTTTCGACAGGAAGGTTTGGGTTCCTGCGGAATCCCTTAACGACTGCTTTCCCAAATCGCCGTGAGGTCCAGTTTCCCACGATTCCAATGAATTTGCCGTGCTTTGGATACCCGGCCCAGTGGAGTACAAATGGATAGTCCTGGCGGGGACTTGTATAGCCGACCATTTCGAGGATGATCGCCGCGGAAATATGTTCATTCATCTCCTTGCAACGTTTGACGAAGACGCGGCTTCCTTGGTGCCGGGTCATAAAGTTTGGCGGCTCCTCCAGGGTGAATGCCACGAAGCGGACCGGAGCCGATACCGCCGTCTTGGAAAGTCGCCGAGCCAACTCCAGCATTACCGCGATTGCGCTAGCGTTATCGTCTGCACCTGGTGTTGACGGTACGGTGTCATAGTGTGCGCCAACGACGTAATATGTGCGGGCCATCGGGGCATTGCGAGGTGCTGCAATCAGGTTGGCAACTTTCTGGCTGCAGTAGTCGTAAGTTTGTTCTGTGACGTTCAGCCCAGCATCGACGAAGACTTCTCGGATGTACCTCGCGGCTCGCGGGAGACTGTCGCCTAAAAACGGAGTGCGCGGGCCGATGTCGACGGTAAGAACCTCGACATGTCTGCGTAGTGACGCTTCAAGTGATTGGTCAGCATTGTCCACGTTCGATCAATTACAAGAACAATTGGACCGTTTCCCGGCGTTGAGTTACTGCTCTCGACTAGTCCCTATCTGGCCCGTAGGGTAACTCTCTGTCCTGCCTCGAAATTTCCGCATTTGAAGTAGTAGCGGCTGTGATTTGCTCGCACTGAGACTTTCTCAGGATGACCCGTTGCCGCCATTCGTGGCTCATGGATCTCGCGCGTTCAAACGGCAGCCCTTGCAAATTAGCGGACGATTATGTGGCAAACCATACAACACTCATTTTACCGCGTCTTTGAGCTTTGCGAATGCTGCACCTAAATTCGGGCCAATCAAGCAATCGATTTCCTGTTGCGATAGATCCGGCTTGACGCGAAGGCAGTCCTGCAATGCAGACAACGCCTCCTCAGTCTGCTTGCGCGCAAGCCGGACGGCAGTCAGAACGACCCGCGGCAGATAAGTCTTGTGGTCATTTTGACAGCCTTCCTGCGCAACGGTTTCTGCCTGTTCGGTTTTGCCTGTCTGCAAGTAAACGAGCGCCAAGACGGCTCGCCAGACAGCGAGGCGGCTATCCATGGGACTAACCCTGCCGCGTTCAAGCGGCTCGATCGCATCTGCGGCCCGCCCCAGGATGGCATAGGCCGAGCCGAGCGCGGTCCACGCCTGGCCGTTGTTTGGATTGAGGTCCAGGGCCTTTTTCAGCAACGGAACCGCACGCTCGGCCTGACCCACATCTGCAAGGGCGCATGCTGCTAACCCAACGACGTTCGAATTCATATCATCCAGGTCAAGCGCAATCTCTGCCTCCTCAATGGCGTTCTGTACGACTACTTTGGAGCGTTCCATCAATCCAACGCGATGGCCCAGCCCCAGAATAAGTGCTAGGTAGGCGTGCGAAAGTGCATTTGCGGGTTCCTGCTCGATTGATCTGCGCAGAAACGCCGCTGCCTCCTCGAACGTGTTCTGATGCCACCCCTTAAGCGAGAGCAGACCCATTGCCTGAAGGAGCAGTTGTCCGGCGCTGAGTTCACCGGTTTCGCTGCGTAGATCGTTGTAAATGGCACGCACAATGTGCAATTCCAGGCGCGGGAGAATTTCATGTAGCAAGGCTTCTTGCGCATCGGCATCGTGTGGACGATCAAACTGCTGCGCCTATAGATGGAAACCATTTTGCGTTTCTATGAGCTGTACATTTGCGCGGAGCTGATCCTGGACCTTTTGCAGGCTGCCTTCGAGCATGTAGCGCACTTTGAACCGGCGCCCGACCTCCTGTGCGTCGACTGGCTCGCCCTTCAGGGCAAACATCGATGAGCGCGAG